>DASYWL010000127.1:0-15708 GCA_035936055.1 Thermomicrobiales bacterium | reverse complement strand
CTCCGGCTCTGCTCATCGACCGTGCTGCCTTCCACGCCAACATCGAGACCATGGCATCCGCGCTGCGCGAGCACGGCACCGGCTGGCGACCTCACGCGAAGGCGCACAAGTCGCCGGCGGTAGCCCATTTGCTCATCGAGTCCGGCGCACATGGCATCACCTGCGCCAAGACGAGCGAGGCAGAGGTCTATGTTGCCTCCGGCATCCGTGTCATCCTCATCGCCAATCAGGTGGTCGGGCCGATCAAGACCCGCCGTCTCGCGCACCTAGCCCGGCAGGCGGACATTGCTGTCGCCGTCGACAGCATCGAGAACGCGAAGGAACACGATGTGGCCGCGGCCGAGGCCGGTACCTCACCGCGTCTGATCATCGAAGTCAACTGTGGCATGAACCGCGCGGGCACGGAGCCAGGCGAGGCAACGGTCGAGCTGGCGAAGGCGATCGCCGGGATGTCGCATGTTCGCTTCGGGGGTGTGATGTCGTGGGAGGGGCATACGCTCAAGGTCAGCGATCCGGAGGTTCGAGCGCAGGCGATCCGCGAGGCGCTGGCGCCAGTACTCGAGACGGTGGAGGCGATTCGCGCGGCCGGCATTGAGGTGCCGATTGTATCGGCCGGCGGCACGGGCACGTTCCTGGTCACGGCGGGCATCGAGGGCATCACCGAGGTGCAGGCTGGTGGCGGGATTTTCGGGGACCGCTTCTATCGCGACCTCGGAGCGCCGGTGCAGCCGGCGCTCTCGCTGCTGGTGACGGTTACCAGTCGACCGGCACGCGACCGGATCATCTTCGACGCCGGGCGGAAGTCGGTGGATCCGTCCAATCTTGTGCCGGAGGTGATTGGCCTGGAGGGCGTGTCGCAGCTGGCGTTCTCTGCCGAGCACGGAACCATCCGCCTCGACGGGCCGAACTGCGACGTACAGGTCGGAGATCGCCTGCGGCTCAACATCGGCTACAGCGACCAGGCCGTCCACCTGCACGAGCAGCACTTCGTGGTTGAAGCTGGCTGCGTGGAGGCCGTCTGGCCGACCCTGGCACGAGGGCGGCTGCAGTAGGCGACGCAGGGCACGAGCGAACGGGGGTCCTGATGGCGATTGAGCGTGGACGCTGCTGCGTGCCGGGACGGGAGTTCGACGCCATGACTGGCGACGTATTCCAAGAGCTACCAAACGGGGAGGTTCGCGCGGAGGTCCACGGGATCGTCCGATCGGACCTGATTGCGCTCGACGGCGGCACCTTCTGCATGGGCACGAACGATCCGACGGGCTTTCCGACTGACGGCGAAGGACCAGTGCGGCCGGTCAGTGTCTCGTCGTTTCGGATCAGCCGCTATGCCGTCACCAACCGCCAGTTCCGAGCGTTTGTCGAGGCGAGCGGCTATGTCACCGAGGCGGAGCGCTTCGGGTGGTCATTTGTTTTCCATCTGTTCATGCCGAAGCGCGGGGTCACGGTGCGCGGGGCATCCGGTGCTGCGCCATGGTGGACCGGTATCGACGGTGCCAGCTGGAACGCTCCCGAGGGGCCGGGCGCGACCATCGATGATCGCCTTGACCACCCAGTGGTGCATGTCTCCTGGAACGATGCGATGGCGTTCTGCGCCTGGAGCAGTACCCGGCTGCCGACCGAGGCGGAGTGGGAGTTCGCCGCGCGGGGTGGGCTCGACCAGAAGCGCTTCCCTTGGGGCGACGAGCTGATGCCCGGCGGCAAGCACTGCTGCAATATCTGGCAGGGCAGATTTCCGGACCGCAACACGACAGCGGACGGCTATTTCGATACCGCACCGGTCGATGCCTACGAGCCGAACGGGTTCGGGCTGTTCAACGTCGCGGGGAACGTCTGGGAGTGGTGCGCGGATTGGTGGAGTCCCGGGCCGCACCCGACGGAGCATCGTGTCGATCCAATCGGGCCGGAGCGGGGGAGCACGCACGTGATGCGTGGTGGGAGCTACCTCTGTCACAAGTCCTACTGCAATCGCTATCGGGTCGCGGCACGGACCTCGAACACGCCGGACAGCTCAACCGGCAACATGGGTTTCCGCATCGCCGCGGACACGGAGGGGTAGACGCAAAAAGACCGGTACTGCTGCCAGCAGCGGTACCGGTCTGATCGCCCGACGGTCCGGCCTGCTGGCCGAGCGTCAGTGGCGTATTGGTCTGATCCGGGTCATTTAGAGGATCAGGATCAGAATGATGATGATCAGGATGATGACAAGCAGTCCACCACCGATGTACATCGCTACCTCCCTCCCGTTGCACTCGGATTCGAAACGGTTCTCTCGGGTTGTCTGGGGTCAACAAGTGCAACATCCATGCCACTACGGACAGGAGTTCTCCTGTTGCCGCTCCCCGAGGTCACCCCATCACCAGCCCGTACCTGCCATGATGGCGAGTTGTTTGCTCCGCCGCGACATGCCGGGATGTGGCTGCAGTATACCGCGGTAGAGCCAGCCAGGGACGGCTCAGGGCAGGGCCGAAAGAGTGGAGGCAGGGAGGGTGCCTGGCACACTCTCGAACTCCCCTCAGCGGTTGTCTGAAAGGAAGCGCTGCCGTACACTTGGCAGTGTGAAATACGAACGAATGTTCGTATTTTGGGGCGGCGGAAGCAATGATACATTCCGTCGCGAAACGCGCTAGAATCCGAAGACCGGTTCGCCCTTTCTGGCCGTGGGTGCGCAGCACCGGCGCTAGGTCCGAATGCCGCGTCAGAGCGCAGAAGCGCCACAGGGGAGCTCCGGATATCGCCGAAAGGCCAGGCAGGTGAAAGGTCAATGAGCATGGCAGCACCACAGGCAGATCGCGACCGCGCTGTCGACATGGCGATCGCGCAGATCGAGCGCAACTTCGGCAAGGGCTCGATCATGAAGATGAAGCCGGGCGAGGTCAACCCGATGCAGGTCGATGCCATCCCGACCGGAAGCATCGCGCTGGACCTGGCGCTCGGCATCGGTGGCGTGCCGCGCGGTCGGATTGTCGAGATCTACGGTCCGGAATCCTCGGGCAAGACAACCCTCGCGCTGCACATCATCGCCGAGGCGCAGAAGATGGGCGGCTTGGCGGCGATCGTCGACGCCGAGCATGCGCTCGATCCGGTCTACGCCGGGCGGCTGGGCGTCGATCTGGACGAGCTCCTCATCTCGCAGCCGGATACCGGCGAGCAGGCGCTGGAGATCACCGAGACGCTGGTTCGATCGGGCGCGCTCGACGTGATCGTGGTCGACTCGGTGGCGGCGCTCGTGCCGAAGGCCGAAATCGAAGGTGACATGGGCGACTCCCACGTCGGACTGCAGGCACGGCTGATGAGCCAGGCACTCCGCAAGCTGACCGGTGCGATCAGCCGCTCCAAGACGTGCGTGATCTTCATCAACCAACTCCGCATGAAGATCGGCGTCATGTTCGGCAGCCCGGAGACCACGACCGGCGGTAATGCGCTGAAGTTCTACTCCTCGGTGCGCATGGACATCCGCCGCATCGAGACCCTGAAGCAGGGCACTGACGCCATCGGTATCCGTGCCCGGGTGAAGGTGATCAAGAACAAGGTCGCTCCGCCGTTCCGGCAGGCCGAGTTCGACATCATGTACAACGAGGGCATCTCGGTTTCCGGCAGCGTGCTCGATGTCGCGACCGACCTCGGCATCGTCCGCAAGAGCGGCGCGTGGTTCTATCTCGACGAGGAGCGTCTTGGGCAGGGCCGGGAGAACGCGAAGCTCTTCCTCAAGTCCAACCCCGATGTGCTGGAGGACATCCGCGAGCAGATCAAGGCGAAGTCGCCGGAGTTGTCGGGGCGCATCACGGTGGGCGCCAAGGATGGCGAGGCCGACGAGGACGGTGTGCTCGCTGCCGTCGACAACGCCGAGGAGTAATCTCGCTGGCGGCAACCCATGTGGCAGAGACACCCGCCCGGTCGCGATCCTCGCACCGGGCGGGTTTGCCATAGTCGAAGTATCCTCGGGCGAGGCGTGCTGCTGCAGACAGCATCTGGCCGGACTCCCCAAGCGTTGAAAGCGGCGCCGCGCCGGTGCTTCGCGTGGAAACTCCTCACTGTGCTCAGAATGCCGCGATTGGGGATTGAAACCGGAAGGGCGGGTTCAATTCCCACTGACAATAGTGGGCACTGTTGCGGGAAGCTGACCCTACAAGGATTCCTACTCGTCAATCGCTGTGCGAATCGACGTGGCGAAGGCGTCAGGGTTGTCGATCATCATCTGGTGCCCGGCACCGGGGATGACGACTTGCTGGATGGCAGTGGTCGAGAGGGGTGGAGCGAGTGGCGGAGTCCGCTTGCCCCGGAGCAGCGTTCGGGGCAGCGTCATCGTTTCCAGCTGCTCGTGGAAGGTTGGCAACCGTTCGGCGCGGAGGGAGACGGCGCTCCGGTGGATCACCATCGGTGAGGCGAGCCGCAGCGACTGCAGGAAGCCTGCGGCGACGAGATCCCCGCGCGCTGCGGTCCGCTCTGTCTGGTAAACCAGCGCCGCGTATCCCCGCGTCACGAACCGCTCCTCTCGCTGTCGCGCGACGTGGCCGCTCAGCGTTCCCGTACCCGGATCGAGGTTCGGCTCGGCCAGCACGAGCCGGTCCACCAGCCCTGGGTGCCGGTGAGCGAGGGCGATCGCCATCGAGCAGACCATGCTGTGGCCGACGAGGGCGACCGGTGTACCGGCGATCTCTCTCAGGAGCCCGACAATGAGCTCGGCGTGGGCTTCGATGGAGTAGGGCCAGTCGTCAGGGCGGTCGCTGGCACCGTGCCCGGCGGCGTCGATCAGCAGCAGGCGCATATGGCGAAAGGCTGGCCAGGTGGCCAACCACGCGAAGTCGAGGGAGCTGGCTCCGAGTCCGTGCAGGCAGACGATTGGGCTGCCAAGCTCGCCGCCGTGCTCGTACCACGCCAGCGTGACGGCGTCGATGGTCGATCGGTGCGATCGCAGCTCGCTGTGGTTCACGGTTCGGAACCGGTGATGAACAGATGCCTGAGGGCACCCTGCTGCAGCTTGTGCATGCCGTCGAGTGCCTCGGCCTCGTCACCGAACTCGAGAGCCAGTGCGATGCCGGTGAATTCCCGGTAGCCCCAGAGCCAGTCCCGCCGGGCGATGGTTGCGGCGTCCACCGTGCCACCTGCCGCCCGGTAGGTGGCCAGCACGGCGTGACTGAACGCTGTGCCACCGTGGAGCAGGGTGGCGAGGTCCTGTGCCTGGTCGTCCAGCGCGATCTGCTCCCAGTCGATCACCCCGGTGAGGCGCTCCTGTGATGCGTCGGCCAGCAGATTGCCGTGCCAGAAGTCACCGTGAACGAGGCGGAGCTCATAGCGGGCAGCTTCGCGCTCTGCGCGGAAGGATGCCCACCAGCGCTCAATCCAATCCATCACGCCTGCCGACTGTCGCTCCCATAGCCATGGGAGGGCGACGCCCATCACCTGGTCACGTTCGGCAGCAACATCAGCCGGGCCGGGAACGCGCCCGTCGAATGTGTCGAGCGTCTCGCCGTCGATGCCGTGCAGGGTCGCGAGAAAGCGGCCGACCTGCTCGGCGAGTGACGGAGGGGACGTCTCAGGGTCCGGCTGCTCGCCATCGATCCACTGGTAGCCGATCGCACCGGTCTCGAAGGGGTAGCCGACGGGCAGCGTCCATAGCGGGACCGGGGTCGGCACCGGGAGCAACGGTGCCAGGCGGTGGAGCGCGGTGGCGGTACGGTTCTGCTTCAAGGCAAGGTGGGCAGAGTGGGGGATACGGATGCACAGCCCGCCGAGTGCTCTGAGCGTGGTAGCGCCGTAGCCCTCGGCGACGTGCTCGAGTCCGACCACTGGGCCGATGTCGGGAACGGTACGCTGGAGCAGAAGGGAGAGATGATCGAGATCGTTGGGCGAGGGCATCGGGGCAGGAATCCTCCTGTGGCAAGCATAACGAAACCGGCCGGGAGCAACTGCTCCCGGCCGGTCCTCTTCGTGTCCCTCTCGTTGGGCGGGCTCGCTAGCCGATGCGGCGCGCTCCATACCAGCGGGGACCGTAGTAGCTCGAATCGAGATCGCTGATTACCACACCCGTCGCCTCGTTTTGGGAATGGACGAACTGGTTGCCACCGATGTAGATGCCGACGTGCGACAGGCCCGCCTTGTAAGTGTTCTGGAAGAAGACCAGGTCACCTGGCTGGAGTGCGCTGCGGCTCACCGGCGTGCCGGCGGCGATCTGCGTCCAGAGACCACGTCCGATGTCGATTCCGACCACGTTCTTGATCACCCAGTAGGTGAAGCCCGAGCAGTCGAACGAGGACGGGCCCGCGGTCGCCCAGACGTACGGGTATCCGAGGTAGCCCATCGCGAAGTCCGCGATAGCATTGCCCGTGGATGTGCCACCGCCGCCGCCCGCAGTCTGGGAGTCGGTCGTTGGCGCCGAGCCGCCGCGCTCGCTGAGCGCCTCGCTGGTCTCGACCAGGTAGTCGGCCGACATGTAACCCTTGAGGCCGTCCCAGTTGACCGGGTAGTAGTTGTTGCCGGCATGTCCGCCGGTGATCTGGACCACGGTGCCCTGCGGGGCCACCGCCGCGACGTTGTTACCGGCGTATGGGTCGTACCGGAGGTTCAGGTTTGCGGTGGTCCTGGCGTGGTCGCCATTGGCGAGACCGCTCGGTTGGCTCGGGGCCGGCTCGGGCGTGGGTGCCGCCGTCGAGCCGCCACCGCTGGTGCTCAAATAGCTGCTGTAGGCGTAGCCGTTCTGGCCGGCACAGACCACCGCCGTCCAGTCGCCTTGCGAGCCACTGCGCAGCGAGACGGTCGAGCCGGCTGGCAGGAAGGTAATCGTGCTGTGGGTCAGGCCAGCGCCGGAGCGGCAGCGGAGCGAGGCACCGTCGGTGTTGACCACCGTGGCCTGACCAGTGACGGCATCTGTTCCGCCGCCGTTGCTCGGTGTCTCTTCCTTCGGCTGTTGCGGGGTGGCGGTGCCACCCGCGGTCACGAACTGGGTGTAGACCCAGAGGTCGGAGCCGTTGCAGACGACCGGAAGCCAACCGCCCGAAGCCGCGCCGCGGACGTTGAGCACGGTGCCCTCAGCGACCGAGGTGGTTGCCGGGAAGCTGGTGCTCGCGCCGGTGCGGCAGTTCAGCCGCGCGCCGCCGGTGCCGCTCACCGTCACCGTGCCGCTGGACGGCGCCTGGTTGTTCGTGTCCGGGTCGCTGGTGGTGTCGCCACCGCTCGAGCCGTGGCCGCCGAGGTAGGTGCCGTATGCCCACCCCTGTGTGCCGCCACAGATGACCTCGACCCAGACACCGCTGGACTTGCCGGTTAGCGTGACCGTCGCGCCCTCGGCAAACCAGCCGATCACGCTGTAGCCGGTGCTCGGACCACTGCGGCAGTTGAGCCCGCCGCCGCCGGTGCCGTTGACCACCGCGGTCCCGGTCACGGCCGGATCGAAGGTAAGGGTGGCGCCGCCGGAGTAGAGGTAAGTGGCTGGTGCGTAGCCAACCCGGTCGGCACAGACGATCGACATCCAGCCGTTGGCGTCCGGCTCGGAGAGCACGAAGACGCTCATATTCTCGGGCAGCGTGGTGATCACCGGCGCGTCCATCTCAGGCGATACACGGCAGGGAAGGCCTTGGTCGCCGGTGCCGTTGATGTCGGCGGTGCCGATGATGGCGTTGTCCTCGATGGGAGTGCGCGACTCGGTCTCCTCAACGGCGACACCGCTCGTGGCAGACGCATGGGTCTCGCCTTCCTCCTCCTGAGGCTCTTCGGTGGCTCCCTCGGTTCCCGCGTCGGTCGTGTCCTCCGTGGCTTCCGAGATCGTCTCTTCCGTCGTGACTGGCTCGTCCGGCTCGTCCGTCGTCTGGGTATCGAGCGCTTCCTGACCGGTCATTCCAGGGTTCGCCGTGTCGGTGTTTGCCACTTCCTCAGCTACCTCTTCCGTGACCTCCGCGGTTGCCTCTTCGGTAGCTTCCGCAATTGCCGGCGGGTTGCCGAGCGACTCGTCGACCTGCTCCTGTGCATCTTCGATGATCTCATCGGCGAGCTCGTCGGCATCCGGGATGGTCGGCTCGCCGCCGTCTTCAACGTCGGTAGCCGTCTCTTCAGCACCCTCGGTGGCGTTGCTCTCGTCACCGACGTCCGGGGCCGTCTCTTCGACCTCCGGTGCTTCTCCGAGCGACTCGTCGATTTGCTGCTGCGTCTCGTCGATGATCTGCTCGGCGTCGGGAACCCGGCTCTGGACATCCTCGACGATCGCTTCGGCCAGCGAAGGCTCCTCGATGTTCTCAGTGCCAGCTTGCGCCGCGTCCCCCGTGGGCTCACTGGTTGTCTGGAGAGCCTGATCGGCTGAACCGTCGGGGACGGTATTGCCTTCGACAGGTTCGTCTGCCGTCTCGGGAGCGGTCGTCTCGACTGAGCTGGCACCCGCCAGGTTCTCGGTCGACTCTTGTGATGGATTATTCGGGGCGGGTGCCTCAAAGGTGATGAAATCGGAGGCGACAAACCCGCCGACGCCTGCGCAGTTCACCGGGGTCCAGTTCAGACCCTCCGTGGAGAACACGTCGCCCGTGACTGGCACGGCGTTACCCGCTGCGAAGCCGGCGATCGTTTCTGCCTCGATGGACGGGGCCACCCGGCAGTTGACGGCGGATGTTGCATATCCTGTCGCGATTGACTCCAGCACCGGTTGTTCAACCGGTGCTGGCTCTTCGATGGCGTCCTCGACCTGATCCTCGTCGGAGGTGGCTTCGTCCGTCTCCTCTTCCTCGGTCTGCGAGGCGTTCGCCTGAGCGACTTGCTCGACGCCGGTCTGTTCTACCTGCTGCTCACCGCCCTGATCGGTGACCGTCTCCTCGACCACCGACTCTTCGACGCCGGTCTCCTCGACGACCTGGACCTCGGGCTCCTCAACCGTCTCGGTCTCTACGGAGATGTACCCAGTGGAAATGAACCCGCCAACGCCCGCGCAGTTGACTGGTGTCCAGCTGATTCCCTCCGCCCAGATCTCGACACCTGTGATCTCGATCGTCTGTCCCTCGTAGATGACCGTGATCTCGCGTGCGCTCGTGCTCGCTGCCTTGCGGCACTTCACGTTGTCGTTCGCAACGCCATAGTCAATCGGCTCCTGCCAGGGATTGGCTGGGGCCGATTGCTCGGTCACTGCATTCTCGTCGGTGGTACTCGTCGTGGTCGACTCACTGGATTCAGTGGAAACGACCGTTTCGTTGGAGACAGCCTGGTTGCTCGAGGTCTGAGCATCCTCGTTCGCCAACGCAACCGTCGGGGCCATCATCGACATGATCAGCATGCCGATCATCGCGAAAAAGAACCCGGTACGGGTCTTGTGTAGGAGTGCTGACAACTCCTTCCCTCCTGTCGTATGTCGGCAGCCGGGCAGCCCCCCGGTCTGTACGCTCCATGCCAACTCGTGTGGGCGCTCGTGGTGTGGTCCTCACGACGCCAGGTATGCGAGCTGACACGTCTGTGCAGAACCAGCCCTCTGCACAGGCCAACAAACCCGTGAGTATTCGGGATACGTGGGAATATGGAGTACCGGTGATCGGCCTGTAATCGATCCAGCCAGAATCGGCGCGATCAATGTCCCGGTGTTCGCCTGCACTGCAGGCATCCCCTCCGTCCCTGGGCGGATGGTGGCAAAGCACCGTTGCGGGCGACTATAGCGGGTATAGCACGAGCCACACACATGCGGGGAAGTCGAGTCTCAGAGACGATCACTGACCGAGCTTCCGATAATGCGTGTAGCGGTGCTCCTGCGTGAGTTGTCGCTCGTTTCCGGTCATGCCACGAGAAGAGGTCACCAGCCAGAGTGTTCCACCTCTCGACGCCATCAAACCCTTCGGGTTTCTTGCAAGCTAACAAATGCGTATGCGGCTGTCAAGCACCTGATGAAGTCTGCAATGGTAGTACGAACGCACGTGCTGCGTCCATGTGCCTGTTCGGCACGATAGAGGCGCCAACACTCCACCCGGTGTGTGAGGGTGACGATTTAGACGTCACCCTCGGTGTTGCTGCGACGTCGGCGGGAACGAGCGCCAGCGCCGGACTGCAGCTCCGATTCGGCATCGCGCCGCTGTGCGGTGGCCGCGTCGAGCTCTTCCTGGATCTGTTCCATCCGGATGCGCACGCGCTGCTCGTGGAGGTACCAGATGTCGCGGTGCAGGCCGGTGTCTATCTGCCGCAACTCCTCAATCTCGCTATTGATCGATCCGATGCGGTATGACAGCTCGCGATGCATCTCGTTGGCCTCCTCGAGGCGCTCGTTGAGCCGGTCGATGCGATCCTCCATGTTCTGCCGGAGCTGCTCGAAGCGTGCGTCATTCTCCTGCCGGGCGTCGTCGTGCATGTCGATCAGCATGTCGTGCCGCTCTTCCGTGAGCGCCTGGTGCCGCGTGAACTCCTGTCGCAGGCTCTCCTCGGCCTGCCTCAGCTCGTCCAGTGTGGGGTCGACGTGGACGAGGCCGCGGCGGGTGTTCTCGATCATGTCGTACAGGTGCGCCAGATCGGAACGGAGCTCGTCGAGGCGGCCATTGTAGCTCTCGGCGATTTCCTGCACGTCGGTGGTGCGACGCCGCGCTTCCTGGTCGACGATCTTGACGGCGTCCTCGGTCCGGAGGATGTCGCGCCGCAACCCGTCGATCTCGCCGCGCACGCCGTCGATGGTGTCACGCAGCCCGTGGGTGACGGTGGTGGTGCGGTCACCGAGAGCGGAGAGGTGCTCGATCATCGTCGAGAGCTCGTCGAAGCGCTGCTCGTTCTGGGCGGTGTTGTCGACCTTCTTGCGTGATTCCTCGAGGATCTCGGTGACGTGTGCCTGGAGCGAGCGGATCGGACGGATACCGTCTTCGATGCGGGTTTCGAGATCGTCAATTTTCTGGCGGGTGCGGTTTTCGTCCAGCGCGCGGGCTTGGGCGTTTTGCTCGGCCTGCTTCTCGACCTGCTCGATGGCCAGCGCATTCTGGGCGACCAACGCTTGCTGGTGCTTGCCCTGTTCCTCGGCGCGCTGCTGGCGGCTGCTCAACTCGCGGAGCAGCGCCCTGAGCTCGTCCACCTGGCTCTGCAGCGTCGCTGTGCGGGCCTCCTCGCGCCGGCGCTCATCCTCCCGGCGGTAGCGAGACTCGGTTTCCGGGCGGGGCACCGCGCGCGACTGCGGCCGAGGCGCTTCCTGCAGCTGGTCGGGAGCTGGCTCCTGCGTCTCCTCCGCATCGTCGTCATGCCCGGCACCGTCCGGCGCGGGCTCGTTCACCGGCTCTTCCCAGACCTCGTCGAGACGCTCAGGAGCGGGGGGGCTACCCGTCTCGGGAGCGTCGTCCTGCTGCGTCTGTTGCTGTCTCTTGCGGCGTCGAAGCATGGATGATCCTATCAGGGTGAAACGTTTTCCCAAGGGTACACCGCTGCCCACCGGCTGGCGACGGGTGTCAAGCTGTCCCGATGTCGAGTGTGACGATCGTGCGGGCAACACATCGCCCGAGGGCGGGCGGATCGTAGCCGCCCTCGAGGACGGCCACCAGACGGCCATCACAGTGACGCTCGGCTAGGGCAACGGTGCGCTCGGTCAGTGCGGCAAATCCATCATCCGTCACCATGCAGCCGCCGATCGGATCGCTCTCGTGGGCGTCGTAGCCAGCCGAGAGGAGGATGAGGTCTGGACGGGCACGCTCGACGAACGGCGCCACGCGCGTGTCGAACGCTTCGAGCCATGCTGCGTCGCCTGAGCCTGCTCGCATCGGAGCGTTACAGACGGTGCCCTCGCCAGCCCCCCGGCCGGTTTCAGATGCTGCACCTGTGCCGGGGTAGAGCGGCGACTGGTGGATCGAGGCATACCAGACAGCGGGATCGTCCTCGAAGATCGCCTGGGTGCCGTTGCCATGATGGACATCCCAATCGATGATCGCGATCTGTTCGATGCCGCGAAGACGGGCGTGCGCGGCGGCGACGGCGATCGAGTTCAGCAGGCAGAAGCCCATCGCGCGGCTGGCGGTTGCGTGATGCCCCGGTGGGCGCCCGAGCGCGAAGGCACGTGAGGTGACACCGTCGAGCACGGCATTGATCCCGGCGACCGCCGCCCCGACGGCCGTGCGGGCGGTATCGACCGAGTCCGGGCCGACCATGGTGTCCGGGTCGACCCATGCGCCGCACGTGGCGGCGATCGCATCCAGCTCGCGGAGGTGGTCAGGCGTGTGAACCCGCAGGAGGATCTCGTCGCTGGCCGGGTCGGAGGCGATCTCCGGCCGGCCCGGCAGCATCCCGGCGATTGCGGAGTGGATGGCCGCATGGCGGCGCGGATGCTCGGGGTGCATGCCAGTATCGTGGCGCGCGAAGGCGTCATCAATGAGAACCGCAGCGAGCTGCGTCATGGGAAGATCTCCCGTTCGGGTTCAGGGGATGGAAGGCGTCAGGAACCGGTACGCCGGAAGCGCTTGATTGTCCCGCGCTCGCTGCTCGCGCTGACCGGGCGCTCGCGGCGCCGGGCTTCGCTGATGGGCGTGATGTTGCGCCGTGGAGCGGGGCGACCAATCGGGTAGGGCCGGCTTGTCGACTCGCTCGGGTTCGGGCGACGGATGAGCGATGTGGGGCCCATCCAGCCATAGACGAGCGCGCCGACGATGGGCAGGCAGAGAATGAGCAGCGTCCAGCCGGTCTTGTTATCGCCGCGCACACGCGGACGCCGACGAAGATCTCGCAGCGCCTGGACCGTGAAGATGTATTGCGCGGTGCCCAAACCGGCCACCAGGGCAACCATCACCGCCGTCTGCACGGTCATGCCGGGCATCCTCCATAGCAGCGACGCGCGCAGCGTTGCGCGCGTTTCTGCGCCTATTGTAGCGGGGTGGAGGGAATTGTGCGACATATACCCCAAAATCCGCCATCTCTGCCGGGGAGCGGTGGTGTTGTCGTACGAAACATCATGTCGCGCCACGTCGCAGCACGTCCTGAGACGTCCGACGGCACACCGGTGGGAACCGTGTGTCGAGGTGTCGATGGTTGTCATGGCGCGCCGACCGTTCGCGTCAATGAGCGACGTGTCGAGCGCGGCTACTCGCCGGCGGGCGTGAGGAAGTCCTCGGCGACGAATCCCGCCTCGCCCGTTTCCGTTACCGCGACCTGATACCAGCGGTAGCCATCAACTTCGACGGCGTCGCTGGTGATCACCACCTCGGTGCCGGGATCGAGCTCGGCGACGATCCCGCCGGAGGTCGATGCCTCGTCGCGCAGGTTGAGCGGGTCGGCGCCGACCTTGGCGAGGTCGCCTGGTGCGAGGTTCGGCGGCTCGCTGGCCACCTCCTCCGTTCCGGCTGGTTCCTCGGATGCCGAGCTCGCGCTGCCAGCGGTGCCGTCGAGGCTGATGTAGCGGAAATCGTCGGTCAGCGCCGAGTCACGCAGTCGCAGCAGGCTGGTTGTCGCCCACGGCTGCAGCCAGATGCCATACCAGCCTGTCACGCTGGCGCCCGGCAGCATCTCGACGGATGCCGATGGGTAGGGCTGGGTTGTCGCCAGCAGGTGGTCCCACGGCTCTCCGCTGGTGTCCACCAGCTCCAGCGCGGTCCACGAGAAGAACTGCGGCGCCCCGGTGATGTTGCGGACGGTCACTTCCAGTCCGAGCGATCGCCAGCTGTCTGGGTCATCGGTGGGCGCGCCGAGCGCCCGCACACGGTAGTCGGAGATCTCGAAGTAGGTATCGGAGCCGATCGCGTCGATGACCGTCACCTCCCACATGCCGGTGCGGGCTGTCTCGCCGAGCGCGGCGGGAGCATCGAGGGAGGTGCCGGCGTCAGTCTCCGCGCTGGCCGTGTCGAACGTCGGGATCGCCGCTCCGTCCGTGAGCGCGAAGGTCGCCGAAAAGCGCTCGCCGATGGAGATGGCCGGATCGAAGAGCAGCACGACGTTGGAAAGGTCGTTGACCAGCCCGCCGGTCCACCCGTAGACCGACTCGCCCGGCGCCAGCGTCACGTTCAGCGGCGGGTCGGGCAGCGCGATGCTCGGACAGCGGCGGAGCACGCCGTCGGTGCCCGTGGCCGTGAAATCGGAGGCGGTGACCGTACGCGTCTGCTGTCCGGTGTTGGTGACGGTGATCCGCGCGAGCACGTAGGCGAACCCGTCGGGCGGTGCATCGTTTTGTGTGTTGGTGTTGGCGACGATGACGTTCCCCTCAGCGACCACCGCCTCCTCGACCCGCAGCGTGAGCGGGCCGGCGGAGGCTTCGGTGGCTGGGGGAACGGGCGCGGCGATGGCTGGCGCGGAAGTCTGGATCATCGGGTGTGCTGTGCTCCTGAGAGAACGCGCTGCGGTGGCATGTCGTCCCGGCAAGGATACCGCGAACCGGTCGCCGGAGGACGGGTACACTGGAACCAGGACGCTGTAGGGCGATATGGACGGGAGATACTGAGGCCATGGCAGAGACCGACCGGGCCGCACACCGACGGCTGTTTTCCTTCGACGCGGCGTTCGCCGAGGGCAATCCCTACCCGCACTATGCCTGGTTCCGCCGGCACGACCCAGTGCATCTCAAGGAACCGAACTGGCCCATGGGGAAGCGGCCGGCGCTGCTATTTCGTCACGAAGACGTGCACCAGTGGCTGCGCGACCCGCGTATGCTGCGTGAGGCCGAGGCTCTGGAGGAGGTGCGGGACAACCCGGAGTACATCTCGTGGAGGCACGCGCCACAGGACAGCTTCGGCTACATGGCGCATCGGTTCATGCTCTTTCGCGACCCGCCGGCCCACACTCGGCTGCGCGGTCTCGCCAACCGGGCGTTCACGCCCCGTGTCGTCGCCGACCGACGTGCGGAGATCGAGGAGCTAGCGAACAGTCTGGTTGCCGCCTTCAGGGAGGAGGGCGGCGAAGGTGACCTGATCCAGGCGCTTGCCTACCCGCTGCCAGTGCTGGTCATCGCACGGGTACTCGGTGTCCCAGCGGAGGACATGCACCGTTTTCGCGACTGGGCGGCGGTGCTTGGCGCCGCGATCGACTTGCCAACCGAGGGTCTGGAGGCGTTCGTCGCGCGCGCCGACGAGGCGACCCACGAGATGAGCGAGTACCTGCGCGGGATCGTGGCGAAGCGCAAGGTCGACCCGCAGGACGACCTCCTCACGCGGCTGATCGTGGCGCGGGATGAGGAGGGGCGGGTGACCGACGACGAGTTGATCGCCACGGCGATCCTGCTGATGATCGCGGGGCATGAGACGACGGTGAATCTGATCGCCAACGGCGCGCTGGCACTGATGCGGCACCGTGACCAGTGGGAGCGGCTGGTTGCAGAGCCCGCGCTCGTTGCCAATGCAACCGAGGAGTTGCTGCGGTACGACAGCCCGGTGCAGCTGACGGGCCGGATCGCGACCGAGGATGTCGAGATCGACGGCGTGATGATCGAGCGCGGGGCGCAGGTGATGTTCATGCTAGGCTCGGGCAACCGAGACGAAGCGCTGTGGGAGGATGCCGACGACCTGCGGATCGATCGTGAGGTCGGGCGCTACCTCTCGTTCGGGATGGGCATCCACTTCTGCCTCGGGGCGCCGCTGGCGAAGCTGGAGGGAGAGGTCACTTTCGCCACGCTCGCCCGAGAGGCGCCGAATCTCGAGCTGGTTGACCCGAACCCGAAGTGGCGTCCCGGCGCCGTTCTGCACGGTCTCCAGCGCCTCGATGTTCGCATGGAGGTGTAACGCGCGTCATCCTGTACGCGTTACGGCCCTGCGTCCTCCTGCCGCGAGTTGGCCCGAGCGGCGATCATGATCCCGACCAGTATCAACA
>DASYWL010000126.1:0-7930 GCA_035936055.1 Thermomicrobiales bacterium | reverse complement strand
CGCCTGCAGGGTGCGGCGGGAGCCCGGGATCTCCAGGTCTGGCTCTCGGGAAGCCGCGGTGATGACGAGTTCATCCTGCTGCTCCGGCGGATGATCACCGGCGCCTACAAGGGCCGCAACCGCGTTCTGGAGATGCCGGCGCGTGCCCAAGGCAAGCCGCCGGGACTCAAGGCGGCATCGATCGATACCTCCCGACGGCTGTTCTGAAACAGGGACAACGGCTGATCCCGGAAGGGGGCCGGGTGACGGTCCGGGCCTCTTCCTCTTCACGGTTGTCTTCCTGCAGGGATGGGCCATGCGTTGCCCACCTCGCCGCCCGTGACTGCGGCGAGGCGCTTCAGCCTTCGAGCAGGTCGAGTGCCAGCAAGCCGGCGTTGAAGATCTGGTCGGTATCGATGCCGACCTTGCGGTAGACATCGCCGCGCGAGCCGGACTGCCCGAACTCGTCGACGCCGAGCGGCACCACCGGGGCTCCCCAAACCGAGCCGAGGAACGCCAGTGAGTGCGACGCGCCATCCTGCACGGTGACCAGCGGTGCCCGCCGCTCATTGGCTGGGAAGAGCGTCGAGAGGTGGCCGAAATCCGGCTTGCCCCAAGCGTCCTTCAGGAAACCGGCACGAGCCGCGGTGAGGGAATTGTAGAGTCGTTGCGGGCTCGTCACACTGATCACGTTGACCGCCACGCCTTCCTCCTGCAGCCGCCGCGCTGCGACGAACGCCTCGGACACCATGATCCCACCGGTGGCGATGTGCACCACATCGCCGTCCGGCAGGTTGGGCGTGTCGACGGTGCGGTCGATCAGGCGATATCCGCCGGCGAGCACGTGCTGGCGCAGCGTCTCCTCGCCAAGTCGCGCCAGGGGCTCCTCCATGAGCGTCTGGTCAATCGGCTTCGTCGAAAGCCGCAGGTAGGTGGACCGGCCCTGCTCGCGGTCGAGCACCTGGCGCACCGCCTCGAGCATGATCCAGTCGAGCTCCTGACCAAAGGCGGGCTCGTAGAAGTTGAGGTTCGGCAGCTCGATGCCGAGTGATGGCGTGACGGTGCTCTGGTGGGCTCCGCCCTCCGGGCTGAGAGAGACTCCCGCAGGCGTGCCGGCGAAGATGAAGCGGGCATTGATGTAGAGCCCGTAGATGAGTGCGTCCAGGCCACGGCAGACGAACGGGTCGTAGACTGTGCCGATGGGCACAAGCGGCTGCCCGGTCAGGTCGGCGGCGACGCCGAACTGGCTGAGCGCCATGAAGAGGTTCATCTCCGAGATGCCGAGCTCGATGTGCTGGCCCTCGGGTGACGGCTGCCATCGCAGCATGCGTTTTCTGCCCTCTTCGAAGTCCTGCTCTGGCTCGCGTGAGAAGACACCTGCCTTGTTGATCCACCCCGCCAGGTGCGTGCTGGTGGCGACGTCCGGCGACATCGTGACGACGCGCTCGCCCACATCCGGAATCTCCCCGAGGCGAAGCAGTGTGCGGCCGAATGCCTCTTGGGTCGAGGTCCTGTTCGGGTGCCGCGCGCTGATAGCGTCCGGGACGCGATCGGTCGGGATGGTGTTGACCATGCGCTCCTGCCGGAGACGCTCGGCCGCCTGGACAACCTGCTTGCCAGCAGGCGTGTCCGAGGGGACGGGCTCCCACTCCTCGCTTTCCGGAATTCCGAACTGCTGTCGCAGCTCTTCCATCTGCTCGTTCGTGAGCAGTTGGGAGTGGTTGAGCGGGTCACCCGCAATCGGTAGGCCCCACCCCTTCACCGTGTAGGCAAAGATGACGGACGGGGCATTGGTCACCGCGTCCGCTTTATTGAGTACCTGGATCAGCTTGGGGAGATCATGGCCTCCGAGGTTGGCAATCAGCACCTGCAGGCGGTCGTCCGGAATGTCCTTGACCGAGGCGAGGATAGCGTTGTGACGCTTGCGGTCGGCGACGTCGGCGAGGCGCCGCCGCAACTCGGCACCGTCCTCGATCCGAATGAGCGCCTGGTACTCCTCGTTCGACATGTCGTCGATGCGGGCGCGCAGGGCGGAACCGTGCTCGCTGCTCATCACCGACTCGAGCCAGGTGCCGTACTTGGCCTCGAAGACATTCCAGCCGGCACCCGCAAACAGGGCCTTGAGCCGCGCCGCCTTGATCCCGGGGATGACGCGGTCGAGGCTCTGCCGATTGAGATCGACGATCCAGATCACATTGCTCAGGTCGGCAACAGCGTCCTCGGCAACCGTTTCCCAGACATTGCCCTCGTCGAGCTCTGCGTCGCCGATGAGGGAGATGAAGCGATTCGAGGTGACCTCGCCGAACTTGATTTCGGCGTAGTCCGCAGCCAGCGCGGCAAAGACGGGCGCCACCGCGCCGAGCCCGACCGACCCCGTCGAGAAGTCGACGGGATCCGGATCCTTCGTGCGCGAGGGGTAGGACTGGAGCCCGCCGAATTCGCGGAGCATCGTCAGGTACCTGCGGTCGAGGTTGCCGAGCAGGTACTGGACGGCATGGTAGGCGGGTGAGGCGTGCGGCTTGATGGAGACGCGGTCGCCGGTGCGCAGGAAGTGGAAGTAGAGCGCGGTGAGAATCGAGACGACCGACGCCGAGCTCGCTTGGTGGCCGCCCACCTTGGTCGGTTTGTCGGGATTCTCGCGGACATTGTTGGCGTGATGCACGATCAGGGTCGAGAGCCAGAGGATCCGGCGCTCAATCTCCTGCAGTGCGGACATCTCGTCCGGTGACAACCCGGAGATGTGCTGGTCCTCGGAACGTGGGGGCGCCTGTCGCATGGTCACCATGAGGGACGACTCCTGGGGTGTGGGAAGCAGAACCCTCGCCGTCGAGGGTTCTCTGGCGCCGACGCCACGCGCCACGCCGGTCGATGCCGTGCCGTTCCCGCTCTTCGCTCTATCGTACCCAATCCGAGCCGGCGCGTCAGCAGTTCGCCTGGGTCGTCGGATGGGCTAAAGGCGCTGAGCTGCCTGGTGGAGGGTCGAGCGGACGGCACAACGCAACGCTCGGGTTGTCATTTCGAGTATGACGCGGGATCATGCGTCGGAGTAACGCCACGCCGGTGCAGACAGAGGTTCCGAGGGGTTTGATGAAAAGCCGCACGTCCAGCATGCGACGGGAGTACGAGCGGGCCGTGTTTGATGAAGACACGGCCAGCACTGACCCGTTCGAGCAGTTTCGCCTCTGGTTCGACGAGGCGGCTGCGTCGCCGACGATCGAGCCAAACGCGATGGTCGTGGCGACTGTCAGTGCGGACGGCCAGCCGTCCCAGCGAACCGTCCTGCTGAAGTCGTGGGACGGCACCGGGTTCGTGTTCTACACCAACTACGAGAGCCGCAAGGGCCGGGACCTTGAACAGAACCGGCAGGTTTCGCTCCTCTTCTGGTGGGCGGATCACGAGCGGCAAATTCGCGTCGAGGGCCGCGCCGAGCGTACTTCCCCGGGGGAGTCGGACGCCTACTGGCAGCAGCGGCCGCGGGGCAGCCAGATCGGCGCACTGGCCTCTCCCCAAAGCCAGGTGGTTCGCAATCGGGAGTGGCTGGCTCATCGGTTCGCCCAGATCGAGGCCGAGCACGCCGGAGGGGAGCCGGTCTGCCGTCCGCATCACTGGGGTGGCATCAGGGTCGTACCGACGATGTTCGAGTTCTGGCAAGGCCGTCCAAACCGGCTACATGACCGACTGTGCTATCGCCTGCAACGCGGAATCTGGGTGGTGGAACGCCTGGCTCCGTGAAGCCTGCCTGAGTTCCGTGGCAGCCCACTTGCGTGCGGTTCATCATTGGTACCCGGTGCGATCGACGACGACCGGGGATGGGAAACACGGGATTAGCGAGATGGTCAGCGTGCAGGACAGGACAATGCAGTTCACGGAAGTGATGGGGGGCAGGATCGATCGACAGGCACCCCGCATTCTCGTTGTGGACGACGAGCCAGGCATTGTCGACCTGCTCTGCATGCTCCTCGAGGAAGAGGGGTTCGAGGCTGCCGGCGTGACCAGCGGGTATGGCGCGGCGGAGATGATCCGCAGTGAGCGACCGGACCTCATGCTGACGGATGTGATGATGCCCGGCATGACTGGCTATGATCTCGCGGAGCTTGCGGCTGGTGTGCACCCACAGATGCGGGTCGTGCTGATGAGCGCGGCGGTTGACCCGCCGTCGAAATCGCGGTTCCCGTTCGTGTCGAAGCCGTTTGACCTCGGCAACGTAGTGCACGTTATCGACGAGACGCTGCGAGCGCCATGAGGGGTTTGCGCGTCCGAAAAGGGTTTGGTATAGTTTTTTTACAGTGAATGAGGCGCATTCGTCTAGCGGCCTAGGACACCGCCCTCTCAAGGCGGAGATCAGGGGTTCGAATCCCCTATGCGCTACGAACGAGACAGAAACCCCCGCACGCGCGGGGGTTTCATCGTATCCGGCCCGGCGAGGAGCGGAAGGTCGGCACGACTCCCGGCCACGTCGTCTGGCACACGCGGAGGTTAACCGATGGCGTGGCTGGTGCTGGTGACCTCCGGAATGCTCGAAGCGGTGTGGGCGACCGCGCTCGGCCGATCTGATGGGTTGACCCGAGTCGGGCCGGCCATCATCTTTGTGCTCGCGGTGGTTCTCAGCATGCTCGGGTTGGGCATCGCCATGCGGGAGATTCCGGTCGGCACGGCGTATGCCATCTGGGTCGGAATCGGGGCGGCGCTCACAGCAGGGTATGCGATGGCGTCCGGCGGGGAGCCGGTGTCGGCCGTTCGCGTTCTGCTGCTTGCCGGAATCGTCGGCTGTGTAGTCGGCCTCAAGCTCGTCACGCCCTAGCTGCGGGCGGCTCCTTCTCCCTTCGCCATATAGCGTGCGGATCTCCCAAGATCACCGGAGGCCGGCTGCATTTGGCCCTATGAAGCCAGGAGGGTCGACTACGCTCGGTGACGCCAACCGCAGCTTCGTCACAAGCAGGGGCCTGGATTGATGATTGGCGTCGCTCCGGAGAACCGATCGCTCACTCGATTTGCCTGGCTGACGATCGCAGCTGCGGTCGCCACCATCGGACTGAAGGCGGGAGCCTACCTGCTCACCGGCTCCGTTGGCCTGCTCTCCGACGCGCTCGAATCGGTGGTGAACCTCGTGGCCGGTATCGCAACCCTCGTGGCGTTGTGGGTCGCAGCGCGGGAGCCGGACGAGGAGCACGCCTACGGGCATACGAAGGCCGAGTATTTCAGCAGCGGCCTGGAGGGATTGCTGATCCTCGTCGCAGCCGGCTCCATCATCTGGGCCGCCATCACTCGGCTCATCGATCCGGTACCCATCGAGCGAGTGGGGGCGGGACTGATCGTGTCGCTGCTGGCGACGGTGGTCAACGGTGGCGTCGCCTGGCTTCTTTTCCGTGCCGGCGACCGGTATCGCTCCATTGCACTGCGCTCCAATGCCCGCCACCTCATGACGGACGTCTGGACGTCCGTCGGCGTTGTCGTTGCTGTCGGGCTGGTCGCCGTGACTGGGTGGAATCGCCTCGACCCCGTCATTGCCCTGATCGTTGCGGCGAACATTAGCTGGTCGGGAGCCGTGCTCGTCAACCGGTCCGTGCACGGCTTGCTCGACACTGCCTTGGACGTGGAGGATTCCGAGCGCCTCGAAGTGGTCCTGGCCCGCTATCGGGAGCGCTATGGCGTCCGCATGCACGCGCTGCGCACCCGTCAGGCGGGCACCCGGCGATTCATGTCGGTGCACGTGCTCGTGCCGGGCGAGTGGACCGTCAGGCGCGGTCACGACCTGCTGGATCAGTTGGAACACGACCTACGCCAGGAACTTCCCGACCTCACCGTGATGACGCACCTCGAGCCGCTCGAGGATCCGGCGTCGTGGGATGACATGCACCTTGATCGTGGCCAGCGCCAGGAATCCTGGTGAGCTCAGCCGCTGCCGAGTCGCACCGGGCCTGGATCACGGTGGGGAGTTCGTCAGACATTGACGATGCGGTTCGATCCTCCATATCGAGCGTCCCGTCGCCGCGCTACAGTGTCACGGAGTATCGCTGAGGGTAGGGGAGTGAGCGACCAGTGAGTATGGGAGCCGGCGACGTTAGTGTCCGGTTGCAGCCGGATCTGGCAAGGAAGTTGGGAACTGGTGACGCGGTCGTCATCGGGCTCGGGTCGATGATCGGTGCCGGTGTCTTCGCGGCCTTCGGTCCCGCTGCCCAGTCGGCCGGCAGCGCGATGCTTGTCGGCCTCGCGATCGCCGCCTTCATCGCCTATTGCAACGCCGTCGCTTCCGCCCAGCTCGCCGCAGCCTATCCTGTATCGGGCGGAACCTACATCTACGGTCGAGAGTGTCTTGGGCACTGGTGGGGCTTCATCGCGGGCTGGGGATTCGTGATCGGCAAGACGGCCTCCTGTGCCGCCATGGCGCTGACCTTCGCCGTATATGCCGTGCCAGACTCCTGGTGGCTCCAGCGGCTGACGGCTGTGGCAGCAATCGTTGCGCTCGCCGTGCTCAACTACCGGGGAATCACAAAGACTGCCGGGCTCGCGCGGGTTCTCGTCGCCATCACGCTGATCGCGCTGGGCATCGTCGTCGGTGGCATTTTCTTCGCCGGTAATCCGAGGCGCGACCATCTCGACGGCTGGTTCTTCGGCAGCACGAATGGTCTCTATGGAGTACTGCAAGCCGCCGGGCTGCTCTTCTTTGCGTTCGCCGGCTACGCTCGGCTCGCTACCCTGGGCGAGGAGGTGCGCGACCCGGAGACGACGATCCCTCGCGCCATCCCGCTGGCGCTCTTCTTGACCGTCGGTATCTACGCGCTCGTCGGTACCAGCGCGCTGCTCGCCGCGAGCCCGGAGCGGCTCGCGGAGTCAACTGCGCCGCTGGTGACGGCGATCCGCGGAGCCGGTGTTGCAGACATCGGTCCGGTGGTGCGCATCGGGGCGATGGTCGCCAGCCTCGGAGCGCTGTTGGCGCTCATCGCGGGCATCGGCCGCACGAGCCTGGCAATGGCTCGCCACGGCGACCTGCCGGGCTACCTTGCCGCTGTGCACCCGCGATACCGTGTCCCACACCATGCCGAGCTCACGCTCACGCTGGTGGTCAGCGGACTGGTCCTGCTGACAGATCTGCGAGGCGCGATCGGCTTCTCGTCCTTCGGCGTGCTGGTCTACTATGCGGTCGCCAATGCCTCGGCTTGGACGCAGACGGGTAACGACCGTCGCTGGCCTCGGTGGCTGAACACGCTTGGGCTTGTCGGGTGCCTGGTACTGGTGGCGACCCTTCCGGTCGGGGCGGTGTTGACCGGTATCGCGATGTTCGCAATCGGGATTGTCGGCAGGGTCTTCGTTCACAGGCGACAGCGCCGGTGACGACGGGCTTTGTGACCATCTAAGGATCGCCGTTGGGTACCACGGCCAAGACCCATGAGCGCAGGCACGGCAGCGGGCGTCCCTTTCACTGTGACCTGCGGTCGTTACGCCAGGACAAACCAGAGGATCAGGACCGCGGCGACGATCGCCAGGATCACGACGGTGAAGAACATGCCGGTGGCGATACCGGCGGTCCTGACGACTTGGCCCGTCGTGGACGGATCCTGCTCCCCTGCCTCCTCAACGCGCTCCCGCCCGGTGTCCACTCCCGTGGTGCGCTCGCCACGTCGCGCACGAGCGGCCCGAGGATCGTTGCCGGCATCGCGACCGATCGTGTCGGTCGTGCCGCGGTCTTCGAAATGTTCCGATGAATGCGGTCGCGACGAGATAGACTGATCGGAAAGCGTCTCGTCGGTGGGCTATCGATGGTCCATGGTGACTCCTCACCCGGCGGGACGAAGGAGCTCAGTTCTCGTCGTCGCCGACTTCCTTGCGGACTCGGTCGAGTCGCTCCTCCGCCTCGCGCTCCAGATCGGTAATGCTCTCGGCCTCATCGCGTTGTGGGTCATCCTGGCCGGCCTTACGCTCCAGCTCGGCCTCCTGCTGCCCGTAGGCCTCG
>DASYWL010000125.1:0-4084 GCA_035936055.1 Thermomicrobiales bacterium | reverse complement strand
GCGACATCCCGGAGAATCCCTGGGTCGCCCTCGAACAGGTACTTATCGAAGTAGGTGCTGGCGGTCTGCCCTGAGCGCAGCGTGAACTCGCCGGTGAGCCGACACCGCTGGGACACTCTCTGCGCCAAGTCGGCAAACTGGGCTCCCACGATCACGAGGATGCCATGCCTCCCTGTGACGCCCGCGCTATTGCCCGCTCGCGAGCCGTCGAGACCAGCGCGAGCGGATAATCGGCGCGGGTAGGCCGCTGCCTTGGCTCCGGCGTCGGCCGCCGGTGCCGGCGCGGCCGAGCGGCACCTCGGTGCGGCGGCTACTGCGGTAGCGGTGTTGCTGCGCCTCACCAAGCGCGAGCCGTGGGTCCTCAAGAGCCCCGAAGACACAAACATCTCGTCTGGCGGCTGCCTCTGACATCCAGGTAGACAGGGCGGCGGGCCAGCATCGCCTCAGGAGGCGGCAAGCGGCTGGTGAAACCAGCGGCACGTCCGAGCGACAGCCAGGGACAGGGCAGGTGACGTACGCTCGGAGCGTGGCGGTCGTCAGCGCCTTGCTCAGCGTTCTCCGCCGGGTCTTCGAACCACCGCCCCAACGGGTCCCCGAGGCCTGGATTCGTTGTCCGGTCTGCGGCCGTGACCTCGTTGGGCCGTACCCGGTCGGAGCGATCGTTCCCGGCCCTGCAGGACCCTTCGTGGACAGTCCGTCCCCCGAGGAGCTGATCGCCAAGTGTCCCGTGCACGGACACCGTCCGTACAACGATCCGGACAAGCGACCGCCGTTCCGTCAGCGCGCCCTGCGACGACCACGAAAGGACTAGTCCGCATCATCTAACCCCTGAACTGCTAGGCACAGTGGTGGCGCGTATGCGTAGCGAGCAGCACTTCATTGCCCTTGCTCAACGGCGCACACTCTCAGATTCCGTAAGAGGACGGCTCACGGTTGACGCGGGCCAGCGCAACGGAAGGTTCGGTACTCGTCGGTGCCTCCGACGCTGGCCCCCGGTCCCGCGGTCCGCCCCACGCCATCAGGCATTTCGGCGGCTGCTCGTACCAGGGGCATCCGGGCGCTGGAAACCGCGGAGCAGGATCCGGGGCGCGGTGCGCGGTCACACCGGGCGAAGCGAGTTCCGAATACCGTTGGGACGTGAAGCGGATCTCAGCGGAGGCGTATCAGGCGCTTCGCGAGGCACTCGCTGTGATCGTCTGGAACAAGCGCCCGTTCGAATCGTACCTGCGCGCAGCCCTTCGAGACTCACCAGAGCTCCTCGCGGGGCTGCCGTTCGCCGAGCCGAAACGCGCAGTCGCCGACCTCCTAGTCGACCGCCTCCTCAGAGACGAGCGCCGCTACCAGGAGGTGACGCTGAACCTCATGTTGGAGATCGCGTCCATGACGTCGTTCCCCAACATCGAGCTCATCAAGGATGAGGAGGACAGAGCCGTTCGCATGGAGAATGCTCAGCGCGCGGTGGGTCATCTGCGGGGACTGGTTCAGGGATACGCGGAGCTCGTGACCGAGCGAGAAAAGGCCATCGCCGAGCGCGAGGCGCGGCGGTCACAGGACGAAGCTCAACGAACGTTCTCTGACGAAGTTGATCAGTTGCGCCGGCGGTTCCTCACCTTGCAGGAAGAACCGAACCCGCAGCGCCGAGGGAGAGATCTCGAGATGCTCCTGAGGGACCTCTTCCTGCTCTTCGACATGGAGCCGAGGCTCTCCTACGACCTTGATCGAGAGCAAATCGACGGCTCCTTGAGCTTTGACACTGACGACTACATCGTCGAGGCTCGTTGGCGTGCGGAACCCTCGAGCCGCGGCGATGCCGACATCTTCGCTGCGAAGGTAAGGCGGAAGGGAAAGAACGCCCTCGGCTTGTTCGTCAGCGTGGCTGGGATGTCGAGGGATGCGATCGAGCAGTACAGCGAGTCGACCTCGTTCATACTCCTCGACGGCTCAGACCTGTACCTCGTCCTCGATCAGCGGATCAGGCTGGACGACCTGCTGAAGGTCAAGAAGCGGCACGCCAACGAGACCGGAGCTTGCTTCCTTCCTGCCTCGACGGTCCTTTAGAGGCCTGACCGGCCCAGGAATTAGAGGCTGCTGCGATTGCCGTGGGTCTGGCGGTCGTCGTGCTCGGTCTGTTCATTGTGGTGACAGATCGCCGAGACAGGGCTCGCCGCAACCGTTAGAAAGCTCCGATGGGACCGCCGAGTGCGTACCGGGCCCGGGGGCGAACCGATTGCCGGGTCGTCGGAGTCCGAGGCCAGCGCGAAGAGCGTTCGGTGCTCCTCACCTTCGATGCCGCGCCGTCGGCGGCCACCCCTCGAGGTCCGCGCGAGCGGCACCTCGGTGCGGCTCGTGTTGAAGCCGTCCAGGTCCGATCCGACGATCTCTGCCGGATCGGTGCGGCCGGCTGTGCCCGTCGGCGCCCTGATAGGTGGCAAGTTGACCCGGCGATAGAGAGCGCCTCGATGCAGGAACGTTGACTGCCCTGTCAGCGTTGGCGGCCGAGTAGAGCGCCAATGGCAACGCCAACCCCGGCGCCCAATGGGAGCCAAAAGACGAGACTTCCCGTAACGACGCCGACCGCGACGCCGGCGCCGATCGCCACGCCAAGAGCCATCCCCCGCTGCTCCATTAGGTTCCACGATAATCCAGGCTGTCGTCATGCCGGCGATCTGGGAGGGGTCGACGGCGCGGGCGATCGGGCATTGCCCAACGGTTGAGGTGACCGCCGGGGCGCGTCAATGCTCGATGTGGGGCCCGGCCGGGGGACGCGACCTCGGACGTTTGAAGGAGGTGTGGTCGGCGCCGGAGGTCAGAACCGGACCCAATGCTGTCAAATCGAGCTAGTTCTTCACCGAATCCCGGCACCGTGGACACCAGCAGCCGACCATATCTACTTGATAGTTATGCAACCAAGACGGTAGCTATAAAGGTCACATAGCATGCCAGAGCCGCCAAACCTATAAACTTAATGAGCTTCTTTGCGGCTCGGCATGCGAACAATAAGCTGGCAATGGCCAAAAGCACCCAACAAGCAGGATGCGCGTATAGAATTGCTATGGCGACTAAACCCTTAGAATCAGCTGCCTCATCTGGTACTACAAAAAGATAGATCGTAGCTATTATCGATGAAATTACAAAGCCAAGTATGCCGGAAGCTGTTTGGTGGTCCTTGATAAAGGAAGTCACTCGTTAATTATTAACCAAAAGAAGCTGTCATGTGGTGATCATGCCGCAGCAGCGGCGGGCGTGCAGCTGGCTTCGTAGTCAATGGGGCTGAGGTCACCGATGCGAGTGCCCATGGCCATGTAAAAGTCCCCGCGTATGGCCAGCGAAAGTCCCCATCTCCTTGACCTGATCCACCTGGAGCGGCGTGACGTCCTCACCGGCGGCAGCAAACCATGCACCCGTGAGCGCTGGAAGGTCCGGCTCTGGAGCGAGCAGGTCGACGGGCGACTCGCTACCCGGACCCGTGAGTCGGGCCGATTCCGCGCCAGCCGCCTCCGCGCTCTGCGGGGCAAACGCGACGAGCGCGAGCAGCAACGATCCCATCACAACCCATCGCCACACGAGCACAAATGCCGGTTGTCTCCCTACCTCTGCCAGCGCGAATGGATGATCGGCGCGCGCTCGGCGCCCTGCTGCACGGCCTCGGATCGACCCGCTGAGGATCGGCACCTCGGCGCGCTCGCGATCGTGAGTCATAGCACGCACGGTTCCGTTCCCTGGTGCACACTGAGCGAGTGGTCGACATCCACGAACGGCTGAAACGAGGGGCGTGGTACGCGCTGGCCGTGGTTGCCTCAGTGCTAGCGGCCGGCGGTGTCTTCGACGCGGTGTGGCGGTTCCGCCAAGCGGACCCTTGGGGCCTCCTCTCGATGCCGCTGGGCCTGCTGTTCTGGTACTGGATCGGCATAGGGGCATGGCGGCGGGCAAGGAGCGCCTCCTCGACTACGTCTTCGCTTGAGCAATGTCCATAGGGGACACCGCCGATGTGCGAGGCCGGCGCGAAGGACCGTTCGGTGCTCCTACCCTCAACGCCGGGCCGTCGGCCGCTGTCGGTCGAGAGCCCGCGCGAGCGGCACGTAGG
>DASYWL010000124.1:0-1706 GCA_035936055.1 Thermomicrobiales bacterium | reverse complement strand
GGGCCGGCCCTGCCGTCGGCCGGCCCCGTGACGCTGGTTCGCGTCCCTGCTTCCGGTATGCAATGCCAGTAATCGAACGCGAGTGCATGGGCGAGTGTTCCCCCTATTCTCGGGCGGCCTTCGCGCTCAGGTTGTTCGCCGCCACGCCGCCGTGGGCGGCGATCGCTTCCTGCGCGGCATCGTCGATCAGCGACAGCATCCGCTCCTCTAACAAACTCCGCCGGCGCTGCAGTTCGGCAATGCGCTCCGGGATGCTGCTGCGGTCCTCGTCATCGGGTCCGCTGGCGGCGCTCGCCAGTGCAGCGATGTCCCGCGTAATGAGCACGATGTCCTCGGCAGCCTGCGCCACATGGTCCTCTAGGGCCTGGGTATCGTCATCGGCTGTGCGGTCGCCGGTGACCCCCGTGGCGCCAGCGAACCGAGCACCCACGATGGTCGCCGCCCGGTCGAGGTCGACCCCATGCAAACTGGCCCCAGTCAAATCCGCACCGCGCAAGTCCGCGCCGGTCACATTAGCATGGTCGAGGTGGGCGCCGTGCAGGTCCGACCCCGCGAGTGTGGCATTCTGCAGATTGGCGCCTTTCAGTTGCGATCGGCGCAGTGAGGCGCTGGACAGGTCCGACTCCGACAGGTCTGCCCCAGAGAGATTGACATCGTCGTAGTTCTTGTGCGTGCGGTCATCTGGTGACATACAACGCTCCTTGGCGACTCTCCGCTTTGTACGGGTCAGCACGGATGCGACCGAGAGCACTGTCGACGTGGCAGCGCGCTGATGGTGGCATTCTCGGTATGCAGCTTGAGTGCCACGGTTGTCCACCGAGGCGTCGGCTTGTGGCGGCCGCGTCAGCGTCGAGCCTGTCTCGGCACGCTGCTCGGTCTTCCGACAAGCATGGCTCGGCGCTCTTGTTCGCCATGGTGACGTGCCGGCGCCACCCAGTGGCGTGCCGGGCGGTCGAGGCGCTCCTTACAAATCCGGTTGTAGATGCTCGCGATCGCCAATCCACGCCGCGACGTCATCCAACGTCAACTCGAACGCATCCCCGGCGGCGATGCCATCCTGCTCCAGGTCAAAGATCATGTACCGATCCTCGTCCCGTCGCGACCGGTGGAGGCGACACCCCGCCTCACGCACCTGATGGCGAAGCCACCGCTCTCGCTCCCGGTGAGGTTGCCCGAGCAGTGGCCTAACGGCGATTTCCTCGATCATGGTGATGTCCTTTCGATGTTCCAGCGACCCGTGCAGCGCCACTGGGTCGTGACTGCCGGTTACGCCGTCGCGCTGACGACTGAGGCGGGACGGTGTAGGACGTGGTCCTCGAAGGAGCATGCTCAGGATGCGGCGTGGTTCCAGCACGGGAAAATCGCCTGGTGCACGCAGGTAGGAGAACCACAGTTGCGCCGGCCCTAGGTTGGCGGGGCCGGCAATGTCAGCTGCGTCCAAATGTCGACGGGGCCAGACGGGTGCCGGGATGCTAGCGCTGGGACGGGCGCATCACGTGGTGGTAGAGGCCGAACAGCAGGAAGGTCGGCAGCCACTGTCCAACGAAGAGCTCCCAGTGGTCCTTGTCCATCAGCTTCAGCGCCGCCGAGACCCCGATCGAGCCGAGGGCCAGCCAGTACCAGGCCTGCTCGGGGATGCCGTCAATGAGGCGGAAGTAGTCCTCGGCGGCGTCCTGTGTCTCGTCCGTGATATCGCTGCTCATGGC
>DASYWL010000123.1:0-3432 GCA_035936055.1 Thermomicrobiales bacterium | reverse complement strand
GGCCATGACCTTGAGCGGGCGGGACATCAGGACGGCCATGGCCTCCGCCCGCTGCAGGGCCACGCGCTTGGGCACCAGCTCACCGATCACCAGCGAGAGGTAGGTGAGGCCAATCACGACGACGATCCCGGCGATGCTCGTCGCGGTCGTCTCGCCGATGCCGGGGATGCGGGCCAGCAGCTCCCCGACCGGCCCGGCGAGGGTCGCGCCACCGAGGGCGCCGGTGCCGACGCCGATCAGCGTGATGCCGATCTGGACGGTCGACAGGAACCGGTCCGGCTGCTCGGCGAGTTCCAGGGCGACCCGCGCGCCGGCGCTGCCCTCCTCGGCACGCCGCTCCAGCCGCGACGGCTTCGCGGAGACCACCGCCAGCTCGGACATCGCCAGCAGGCCGTTCAGGACGATGAGCAGGAAGACGATCAGGAATTCCACTCCGACCACAGACTCCCTTGTCGGCACCGCAGCTCGGATGATCTGCGATAGAGTGCAATAGATCCCGCCTGCCGTCGGCTGTGTTCCCTCGAAACGCCCCGAAACACCGGCATCTCGTACACGAACACAATATACGACACTATCAATATGTCGAGGTGTAATGCCAAACGTACAACCACTATTCATCGTGGTGCTCGTTTTTGGTCTCGAAGTAGGCCCGCATCGTCTCGATGAGCTCCTCTTCGCTGGCGTGAGTGTAGAGCATCGTGGTGTCGATGTTCTTGTGGCCCAGTAGTGCCATGGCGATCGGGTGGGGGATGTTGTCGAGCATGAGCCGGCTGGTAGCGGTATGCCGGAACGAGTGGAAGACGGCGTCGGGGATCCCTGCCGCATCACGCCGGCGGCGGAACCGATCACCGACCGTCGTCGGCGAGAGTGGAGTGCCGACACGTGAGGGGATGATGAGATCGTGCTCGGTCCAGGTTGTCGCCTTCGTGCGCAGCTGCTCGACGTAGACCTGCTGGTTTCGTAGCGCGGTAGCCGACGCCGGCGGGAAGGGCACGATCCGCACGCCGGCCTTCGTCTTCGGCGTCGTGAACTGCAGCGCCCCTGTGATCTTGTTTCCGTCCTCGTCATACACCGCTTTGGCGCGGGTGAGGTTGCGGGTCACCATCAGGATGCCCCGCTCGAGTATTGATGTCGCTCCACTGCAACGCTAGGAGCTCGCCTTGCCGCAGGCCGGTGTCGATCGCCAGTCGGTACAGGCTCCGTTCCCATGGCGCCATGTCCTGAGCGAAGAGCGCGGCTTCCTGCTCGTGTGACAGGTACCGGCGGTTGCCGCGGATGTCGCCGAAGTCATGCCGCACGTCGGATGCCGGGTTGCGCTCGATGTAGCGCCAGCGTACAGCGGTGTTGAGGATCGTTCGCAGCACGGTCAGGAGCGCTTTGAGCGTTGACGGCTTGAGCTGTCCCTCTTTCTGCCGGAGCATCCGCTCGCCGGCTTGGGGCCGAATCTCATTGAGCGGCGTGTCGCCGAACGCTGGCAGGAGATGGCTCTTGACGGCATTGCGGTAGTTGGACTCCGTCGACGGCTTCACCTTGCCGGTCACCGAGGTGGAGAACCACTCCTCGACAAACTCAGCGAAGGGCATGCGGTGATGGTCGACGTCGATGCCCTTGGCTCGCAGGCGCTCCTCGCGCTCGCGCTCCGTGAGCCATCGATTCTTCTTCTCCTCGGCCTCACGGCGGGTCTTGCCATAGAAGTACTTCCGGGCACGGACGCGCTTGCCCTGCCTGTTGGTGGTGTAGCCAAGGCTGAGGGCTTCGATGTAGTAGCGGTCGCCCTTGTACTTGCCGCCCTTGTTGTGCCCGCGCCGGGACTTCTTCCCGTCCGTCATGGTCGGTGCCCTACGAAGAAAACGAAAGAAACGTAGTAATTCCCCGTTTACCCAGAGTTACGGGCTTTTCCGGGCTCTCGTGATAGGCACGAAACAAACGAATAAAACGAAAGAATTGGTACAATGAGCATGCCCTCACTTGGTACCAACAGGTGAGAGGTGTTCATGCCCCGCTCAGGCCGTCAGGTTGTGAGCGGGGTTTCCTTTTCCCTGGTCAGTTTCGGCCGGCCGAAGCATTGCCTCGATATCGGCCCGCCTCACCAGCCGCTCGCGACGATCAGTCTGTGACCGAAAGACCTCGAGCTCGCCACTCTTGATCCGGCGCCAGACCGTCGTACGGGTGACTCCGAGCGCATCGGCAGCCTCGCCGATCGTCATGTAGTCGCTTCGCATCACGCCCTCCGTCGCGCACGAATTCTCTCCAAAATATATCACAGTGCGGTTAAAAATGTTGCGCCACAAGCTGTGGTGGGATACAACACGTTACAGAGAGTAGAACACCTCTCACCTGTATCTGAGCCGAAGCGAGCTGGTACCTCGCCCGGCAAGCCGAAGGAGGGCAACATGTACGAGCGGAACCTTTGTCCGAAGAGCGAGACCTACCGGTTCACCCATCCCGGTGAACCCTGCTGGCACTGCAAGAGCCGAACCGAGCAGCGAGCGATCCTCGACGCGAAGCAGCAGGCGAATGTTGAAATTTTCAACATTACGGAGGCGACTCCGGCCGCCTCGAATGTCGAAAATTCCGACATCCCTCCAGCTCCGGCCGTCTCCCCCGTGCAAAATTTGGACACGCCACCGGTCACCTTCGGTGGGCACACGATCACCGCACCCGGCTTCACGCCGGAGCAGTTCGAGCGAGCCATCGCCCGGGCACTCAGTGACGAGCTGGTAGTTCATGAGGCTGCCGGTTACCACCTCGTCACCCATCGCAGCGTCAATGGCGGCTACCACACGATGCGCACCAGCTGCGACTCCAAGGCCGGCGAGTACGGCCAGCCCTGCAAGCACCGCGCGATCCTCTGCTTCCACCTCGACGTGCGAGAGCCGGCGATCCGCCGACAGTGGACCGACGCCCAGAAGGCGGTGGCGGCATGATCACCGAGACGAACATCATGGGCGTGCCGGAGATTCGCAACTACGAGTGCCGGGTGATCGAGGGCGCCGTGATCGTCACCTATGAGGTTCGTGGTCCCGGTGAGCGGGACTGGCAGCCGGTCCGGCTCATCTCCCTCACCTCGTGGAGGTCGTACGGGACCAGAATCGCTGGCCAGAGGAATTGAACTTGGCTACCACCATGTGGCCGGCCAACACGATGCACCTGCGGGATAAACTGACGCAGCGGGCAGCCATCGTTGAGCGCGCCGGACGGGGATCAGCATGATCGAGGTCGGCGTCAACACGATGGTCCAGCGGATCGTGGCGCCCGGCATGCAGGGACGGGTGTTCGCCAACCTGTACGGGTTCATCGGCGTGGCCGCCGGCGCGTCGTATGCCGCGGGAGGGCCGCTCCTCGATGCCACCGGACCGCGCGTACTGCTCATCATCGCCGGGCTGGGCGGCCTCATCGCGACCGCATGAATGGCCTTGCAGCTCCCGCACG
>DASYWL010000122.1:0-2136 GCA_035936055.1 Thermomicrobiales bacterium | reverse complement strand
GGGCATCGGCTTTCGCTCGCTGACCGAGCAGATCGACACCACCACCCCCGGCGGCAACTAGATCTTCCACGTCTTAGAGCTTGCGCCAATAGGGCCGTTTCAACGGCATCGAGGTGATCAGTGCTCACTCCCCCGACGCATGTCGATCAGCGCTCGCACCTTGATCCAGGAGATTCAGCACGGGTAGCAACGCATCGACCGCCGCTTCGTTGCAGGGATTCAGCAGCAGCTGCAAATGGTCGCCCCCCACGCGGGCGAAGTCACGAAATACCCCACCGATCTCCTCGGCGCTCCCCGTCACGGACTCGACGTGCGGTGCCGTATGGGCCGGCTGGTGCCCCGGCGGAACGACCGCGACGGTGACCGTGCGCCGCAACATGGTCGGGTCGCGGCCGATCGTCGCACATACCGCATCGACCTGCTGGCGGAGCGGTGGGAGGGCGTCGGGATAGCTGCGGTCGAAGGCCAGCCAATGGTTCCAGATGTCAGCGTGCTCAACCCCCAGGCGCACCATCCGCGGACCTGGCGGGAACCCACCGCCCACCATGATCGGTGGACCTCCTGGACGCGCGGCGCGCGGCCGCAGCTCACAGGCGCGCGCCGAGTAGTAGGTGCCATCAAAGTCAATCGCGCCGTCACGCAGGAGCCTGGTGATGATGGTGAGGGCCTCCGCAAAGCGGGACACGCGGTAGTCGAAGGGGTAGCCGAATGCCCGGAAATCAGGCTCGTGGTCGCCCGCGCCCAATCCCAAGATCAGCCGACCGTTGCTGATCTCGTCGACCGTATCGGCCATCTTGGCGAGCAGGGCCGGGTTGCGGAACGCAGTGCAAAGCACGAGGGTGCCAAGTTCGACGTGCTCTGTTGCGGCGGCCAGCGCCGCCAGCAGCGACCAGCCCTCCCATGCACCCGCGGCCGGCCCTCGCTCCCCATCCCAGCGGATCAGGAGGTGATCGGGAACCCACACGGAATCGAAGCCAGCCGCCTCGATGCGCCTGACCAGGGCGAGCAGCTCCGGCCAGCGAAGGAGTCCCGGGAAGAGGCTGTCGTCGGGGCTTTCAAAAATGGGAAGGAAGATGCCGAGCTTGAGCGAGCGCATGGTGCGTTCCTGTCTGCGACGATCGTCGACCCGGACCCAATGGCCTATCGTATGACGATGTGGGAATTGGAGATATGGTCAAGGGATATCCGTTCTTGGGCATCACGGCGGAATGCTCCGTACGGCGAGGGATCGGTGCCGCGGTGAGGGCAACGCAGCCACAGCAACCTGAGCGTCGGGCCGGCATCCGTCAAGCGTGACGCAGCTACCCTGGGAATTTGTGACCACACTCCCCCCTGCGCCTATTCGCGCAAGCTCTAAGTCGCGATCAGCATCACGAACCCGATGAGGCGAGCCGCACGCTACTGGTCGAGCGCACCCAATCGTGGATGAATGGCTTCGGCAAGCTGCGCCGCTGCACGGAGCGGGATACTGCGGTCGTCGAAGTTTACCTGTTCTTGGCCGCCGCGTTCACCACCACCCGATGCTTGATCCAACGCGCGCGATCCCGCGACCGCTGGCCCGGCTGACCCACCACCCGGAGACTCAAGGAGCGCCTATTGCCGGTCGCTCTAAGCCGCCGCGGACGAATCGATGCGGACTGCAAGGCAGTTGTCGCCGAGGGTCGGGACGCTCACAGCACCACCAGATTCGTGCCGATCTCGCAAGAAGCGCGCTCCATCGCCCTGCTGGAGGGCCGAGACCCGGCCAACGTCGCTGCTGATTAACGGCCCGGTGGTGGTGGCCGTGAGTGTGTGGGCACGCCGACGGGGCGCTGTGGCCACGAGCGATACGTAACGGGTGCAATCTACGCATGCCGGCGGATATCGAGTAAATGCACGATGTCGTGCACCTATCCGAGCCCCGATGATGGCGACAGGTGGCCGGGAACCGACCCGCCCCAGTTGACTCAACAGGAGGCTCGTCATGACCACACACTCGCCCTCGTTCCGCATCGCCCTGCTCGCCGTGCTGCTGCTCACCCTGCTCTCCGCCCAGTCAGTCTCTGGCACGGGCGGCTCGCGGGGCGGCGAGGCAGCGATCGACGCGGCTGCCGAGGAGGCGGCAGGGTGGCCGAACTTCGACTCGACCAACCTGGC
>DASYWL010000121.1:0-4430 GCA_035936055.1 Thermomicrobiales bacterium | reverse complement strand
GTGTTCGACGTTGCATGGTCATGAGCTCGTTGCCTTCCAGCTTGCTGCCACGACACTATCAGTCGGGACATCGAGGCAGCGCCGATTGTCAGTCGTGTGCGGGCATCTTTGCACACTGCGGGGTGGCCGTCAATGTCGCAGCATCGACCCGACGAACATCACGCCGGCGCGCTCCCACGCCCCTGGCCGGTTGCCGCCGCTCCTTCCGATGCCTCCGGGGCACCACCGGTCACCTCGAGCACCAGGTGCTCATCCGGCACGCCGAGTGCCCGCTCGACCATCTCCCGCCAGTATGCACCATCGTCAACGCGGTCGCGGTCCAGCACCAGCACGGCCGGATGGTCACTATGTGCGGCGATCCAGCGGTTGAGGATGTGGATGTCATCGAGTGAATCGTGCGAGATCGGTGGTACGCCACTCGCCTGCGCTCGCCGGTAGGACACCGCCAATCGCTCGACAACCTCGTCCGTCGGAATGGATTGCTCACGGCTCACGTCGCTGATCTCCGGCAGCACGCGGTCCTCGGCCTCGCCGCCTCCATCGCGTTGCGGGGCGTGCGACAGCACCGCGTCATCGCGCACTGGTGGGCCCACCGACGTCCGCGACCAGATGCGCCCCTCCAGCACAAGCCAAAGCTCGCGCTCGCCCTCGTTCACCGAGGGCACCACTAGCACGAGGTGGTGGCACTCCACTGCCTGCCGCAGTCCGCGCTGCCCGTTGACGATGGAATTGACCGTGGCGAGATTGCGGCGCAGCTTCTCGGCACGGTCGAAGTCCTGTCGCTCGGCCGCCTCCTCCAAGGCGCCCCAGAGCACGTGGTAGAGCGCGTCGTCGTCACCGTCGAGAAACCGGATGATCTGATGGACTGTCTCAAGATAGTCACCGCGGATGGAGACGTCGACGCACGGTCCCATGCACTTCCCGAGCGCCAGCCGGATGCAGGGATTGCCATAGGAGCGCGCGTCCTTGAACGAGCGCGTGCAGGTTCGCAACGGCAGCACGTCATTGATGACATCCACCGTCTTCCGTGCGGCGGATTTGCTGCGGTACGGGCCGAAGTAGCGTGCGCCATCGTCCTTGAGATCCTTGACCAGTGTGACGCGCGGCCAGCGATTGCCGACATCGACTCGGATGTACGGGTAGTGCTCGAAGGCGCGCATCATGGTGTTGTAGCGAGGCGTGTATCGTCGGATCAGCTGCGCCTCAAGCAGCAATGCCTCCAGCTCGGAGCCAACCACCTCGGTGTCGATCCGCGCGATCGCCTCCACCAGTCCGTCCATCTTCCGCGCGTAGCCCATCGGCTGGGAGAAGTAGGTTCGGACGCGATCGCGCAGGTTCTTCGCCTTGCCAACGTAGATCACCTGCCCGTCGGCATCCCGCATGATATAGACGCCAGGCGCCTGGGGGATGCCGTCCAGCAGGCTTCGGTCGGTCAGCGTGCGCCCGCGACCGACCTTGTTCCGCCTCCCGGGTTCGTTTGCCGAGCTAAGTGCCTTGAGCGCATCGAACGAGGCAATGCCTTGCCGCCGTGCCTCCGCCTCCAGCCGCAGCGCGATTTCCGCAGCCATCGCGGCATCCGTCCCGGCACGGTGAATCTTTCGTGGGGTGATGCCGACCGCCCTGGCGACCCGGTCGAGACTCGGCCGCCGCAGCCCGGGGATGAGCCGGGTCGCCAGCGTGAGCGTGTCGATCGTCTCGTTCACTACGCGGCCGATATGCACGCGGCTCAGCTCGGCGTTGAGAAAGCCGATATCGAATGCGACGTTGTGGCCAATGACCGGGTCCTCACCGATGAACGTGACGATGTCATCGACCAGTGTGCCAAATACCGCCGCGTCGGCGACATCATCGTTGCGGATGCCGGTCAGCTTCGAGATGTACGCAGGGATGGTGCGGCCGGGGTTGACCAACCGGTCGAAGCGATCGACCTCGATGCCATTCTCGTGGCGGATCAGGGCGACCTCGATGATCCGATGACTGGTGGCCTTGAGACCGGTGGTTTCGACGTCCAGTGCCACGAAGCGCGGCAGCAGGCTCTCTTCGACCAACGGCGCTGTCCGAGCGCCGGCAGCGAGCATCCAGTGGCCGTCGGCGGTGTAGGTGAGGCGTGGCTCCTCGGCGAGCGCGCGCTGCAGCAACGATCGCCAGAGCGCCGGCGAGGTGCTCCTCCCGAAGACGTGCAGTACGAGGGCATCCTCGTGGACGCTGCCGCCACGCCACTCGATAAAGCTGACGGCAGATTCGCTGAGTGCCTCGTAGTGCCCGGTGCTGTCCGACTGATCTTCCGATCCGGCAAGGGTCATGCTGCACCAAAGTGAGCGGCGAGATGCCATCGACAGGATTCCTGCGTGCTAGAATCCACAGGCTGTACGTTCGCCACTACGACGCTGTGTCGTTATAGCGCATCCGTGACGCACGGACAAAGGAGCAGGCCCCCAGATGACCGACGCGGTGGAGCGCCGGCTCGACGAGCTGCGGCAGACTCTGGACCGGTGGAACTACGAGTACTATATCCTCGACGCCCCCTCCGCCACGGATGCCGAATACGACGAGCTCATGAACGAGCTTCGCTCCCTCGAAGCCGAGCACCCGGATTTGGTCACGCCGGAGTCGCCCACCCAACGTGTCGGTGCCGAGGCACAATCGACCTTCAACCAGATCGAGCACGTCCGGCCAATGCTCTCCCTCAGCAACGTCTATAACGAGGAGGAGCTGCGCGCCTGGGCAGAGCGTGCCGAGCGCTTTGCGGGCACCGACAATCTCCGTTTCGTCACCGAGCCGAAGATCGACGGCGTGGCGGTCGCCATCACCTACGAAAACGGTGCCTTCGCCTACGCCGCCACGCGCGGCAACGGCCTGGTCGGCGACGACATCAGCCCGAACGTCCGCACGCTCCGCTCGGTGCCACTGCATCTCCGCAAATCCGACCGCTTCCCGACACCGGCCCGCGTCGAGATTCGCGGCGAGGTCTACATGCGCCGCTCCGACTTCGAAGCGCTCAACGAACGCATGGCAGATGCGGGCAACAAGCTCTTCATGAACCCGCGCAATGCCGCCGCCGGCTCCCTCCGGCAGAAGGACGTGCAGGTCACTGCCCAGCGGCCGCTACGGATGTTCGCCTACCAGATCGGCTACGTCGAGGGCATCCCGCAGCCGCGTTCCCACTGGGAAACGCTGGAGATGATCCGCGAGTACGGGTTCGCGGTTTCGCCAGACGCGCTGCTGCACAACTCGATCGACGAGGTCTGGGCACGCGGGGAGTACTGGCTGGAGCGCCGCGCCGTGCTGGACTTCGAGATCGACGGCATGGTCGTCAAGGTAAACGACCTCGCGCACCAGGAAGAGATCGGCTACGTCGCACGCGAGCCGCGCTGGGCGACCGCCTACAAGTTCCCGGCGATCCAGCAGGTCACGAAGCTGCTCGATATCGTCATCAACGTCGGTCGAACCGGCACGCTCAACCCGTCGGCAGTCCTGGAGCCGGTCAACATCGGCGGCGTGACCGTCTCCCGCGCAACGCTGCACAACGAGGACGAGATCGCCCGGAAGGATCTTCGTATCGGTGACACCGTGCTCGTCCAGCGGGCCGGCGATGTCATTCCGCAGATCGTGAAAGTCATGGAGGACCGTCGCACTGACGACGAGGTGCCCTACGAGATGCCCGATCACTGTCCATCGTGTGGGCAGCCGGTCCACCGCGAGCCGGGTGAGGCGATGCGCTACTGCACCAACGCCGCATGCCCCGCACAACTCCGGGAGCGCATCCACCACTTCATTGGGCGCTCGGCGATGGACATCGACGGTGTCGGCGAGAAGCTGGCCGACCGCTTCGTCGACCTTGGATGGCTCCATGACGCAGCCGACCTCTACACGCTCGACTACTCGGCGGTCGCCGATCTCGAAGGACTCGGCGAGAAGAGCGCCGAGAATATCCGCAACGCGATCGAGGCGAGCAAGCGGCAGCCGCTCTGGCGGGTGATCCACGGTCTCGGCATCCGCCACATCGGCGAGCGTACCGCCCAGCTGCTGGCCGACCGCTTCCACTCCCTGGAGGCACTGGGGCAGGCATCGGTCGAGGAGATCGCCGACGTCAACGGCATCGGTCAGATCGTGGGCAGGAGTGTCGTCGACTTCTTCAGCGAGGAGCCGAACCGCGAGCTGGTCCGCAAGCTGACCGAGGCGGGGGTACAGACGTCACAGGAGCCGCCCGAGCAGAACGCCGAGCAGGTGCTTGACGGCATGACGCTTGTGCTGACCGGACGGCTGGAGACACACACCCGCTCCGAGGCGGAGGCGGTGCTGCGAGGCCTGGGTGCCAATGTGGCCGGGTCGGTGTCGAAGAAGACGACGGCGGTCATCGCCGGCGAGGCGGCCGGCAGCAAGGCCGAGAAGGCGCGAGAACTCGGCATCCCGGTCCTCACCGAGGACGA
>DASYWL010000120.1:0-3015 GCA_035936055.1 Thermomicrobiales bacterium | reverse complement strand
GCGCCTCGGGGCGCCAGATAGGTAGTGAGGCACCATAGGTGCGGCCCATTCCTTGCTAATCTGGATGGTGTGCAGGACGTATAACCCCTTACAGGCGCAACCCCGTTCACATGCTCCGGCAACACCCCTGCATCTGGCGATGCCTGATGCCCAAACTGCCCACAGGAGACCGCATGACCCGTTCTCGCATCCATGGTCGCGATGGCTCCAGCCAGGCGAACCGCCGTCCACCCGTGAGCCGCTGGCTCTCGCTCTCCCTTCTCATCGCGCTCGCCATCACCTTCGGTGGCATGCTCGGCGCCAGGTTCAGCGCCGATAACGCGAACGCTTCGACGATGCTCACGCAGATCCCGGAGTTCCAGGTGATCGAGGAGACCTACGACCTCATCCGGGAGAACTACGTCCTGTCCGAGGAATTCTCCGACGAGGAGCTCATGTACGGGGCCGCGACCGGCATGGTCGAGGCCCTGGGTGACGAGGGCCACTCCACATTCCTCACGCCAGTCGAGGCCGACGAGTTCGAGCGCTCCTCGCGCGGCGAGCTGATCGGCATCGGCATCCAGGTGGACACCACCGGACCTCAGCCCGTGGTCGTCGCCCCGATCGACGGATCACCGGCCTTCGAGGCGGGTATCCGCTCGGGCGATGTCATCCTTGCGGTCGATGGCGTGCAATCGACGGAAGTTGACCCCGAGGAGCTGGTCGACCTGATCCGCGGCGAGGCAGGCACCGATGTGACCCTGACCCTGCGGCACCAGGACGAGGCTGAGCCCTACACGGTCACCATTACCCGCGCGCGTATCGAGATCGATCCGGTTTCCTCGCTGATGATGCCGAACGGCGTGCTTTGGCTGCGGGTCTCGCAGTTCTCGGCCGGCGCGACCGAGGGCGTCGTCGAGGCGCTCCGCGAGGGCAAGGCGCAGGGGATGACCGGCGTCATCCTCGACCTCCGCAACAACCCTGGCGGCCTCGTCTTCGAGGCGATCGGCATTGGCTCGCAGTTCCTGCCCGGTGGCAGCGTGCTGTATCAGGAGCAGAACGCCGACGGCTCGGTGCACGAGGTGACCACCATCGGCAATTCGGGCGAATGGCAGGAGGGCGACCTCGTCGTCCTGATCAACGAGGGCTCCGCCTCCGCCTCGGAGATCGTCTCCTCGGGCCTGCGCGACAACGATCGCGCCGAGCTCTACGGCGAGACCACGTTCGGCACCGGCACGGTGCTTCTGCCATTCGAGTTGAGTGGTGGCTCCGTGGCGCTGCTCGGCACGAAGCTGTGGTTGACCGCGGACGGCGAGCAGATCTGGAAGCGTGGCGTCGAGCCGACCACGGTCATCAGCCTCGAGCCAGGTGTCTCGCCGAAGCTCCCGATCGAGTTCGAGACTGACAGTGTCTCCCGTGAGCAGCTCCAGTCGCTGGAGGACACGCAGTTGCTCTCCGCGTACCGGGAGCTGGTCCCAAACGCGTCTTCCTGATCCATCCGGCACGCTTCTGGTAACAACAGGCGCCCGTACGTGCACTGCGCGGGCGCCTGTTTGCCATGGTATCGTTTATGCGTGCGCCATTTGGACAGCGAGCTCCCTCGTACGAGGGGGATTGGACGCGCGTTCTTTCTCGACAGCACGCTCGAACACTGGGAGCAGGGATGATCTCGGTTGAATCATGGCCACAACCCGCGGTCCGGCTATGGGTCCTTGCCCAGCGCTTCAGGAAATTTCTGACAGTCGGCGCGGTAGGCTTGCTGGTCAACCAGGCTGTCCTCGCGATGCTTCATGACGGGCTTGCCGTCGCCGTGGTCGCAGCGTCGCCCTTTGCCATCTTCCTCTCCATGATCGTTACCTTCGCGTTGAACGAGCACTGGACATGGCACGACCGTGGGACTGGGCGGGTCATCTCCCGGGCGATGACCTACGTGCCGATCAACCTCGGCGGCCTGCTGATCAACTGGAGCGTGCTGTACTATCTGCACGAGGAACATGCCGTGCATTACCTGGCGGCGAACCTGATCGGCGCCGGCACTGCGGCGATCTGGAATTTCCTGCTGAATCACTCCATCACGTGGCGCCGGTAAGCCCCGGTTCGCCTTAGAGCATCTGACACCGGGTTGCCAGCCGGCCTGCGGCTGGTGTGCAACGCCATCTGGTGTGCAACGCCATAGTGAATGGCCCCGGAGACGCAACGAAGGGAAGGAACGCGCTCGATGCAGAACGGTCACAAACCCGATTCCACGGCCCCGTCCACGATCATCATGGGAGCGGGTCCGGCCGGCCTCTGCTCGGCCTATGTGCTCAGCAAGGCGGGTTATCCCGCCACCGTCGTGGAGGCGGCTCCCTTCGTCGGTGGCCTTGCCCGCACGATCAAGCGCCAGACCGACCACGGCGAGTTCAAGTTCGATATCGGCGGCCACCGCTGGTTCACCAAGAACGACGAGCTCAACGACCTGTTCCGCGAGGTGGTCGGCGAGGAGCTCCTGTGGGTCAATCGCATCAGCCGCATCTACTTCGACGGCAAGTTCGTCGACTACCCGCTCAAGCTCGCGAACGCGCTCAAGGCGGTCGGACCGGTTACCGCGGCCCGCGCCGTCTTCGACTACGGCCTCATCCAGGCCAGGCGCAAGGCGGCCCCCAGGGAAGTGGTGTCCATGGAGGACGCCTACGTCGCGCAGTACGGCCGGACACTCTATGAGCTCTTCTTCCAGGCCTACAGCGAGAAGGTCTGGGGCATGAGGTGCAGCGAGCTCTCGGGCGACTGGGTGAGCCAGCGCACCAAGGGCATGTCGCTCGTCACGGCCATCAAGGACGCGGTGGTTCCCTCCAAGGGCAAGGTCGTCAGCCTGATCGACGAGTTCATGTATCCGCGCTACGGCTTCGGCCGCTTCTCCGAGCGCATGGCGGACGCCATCGAGGCGGCCGGCAACGAGATCAAGCTCAAGAGCCCGGTCGAGAAGATCGTGCTCGAGGGCAACCGGGTCAAGGGCGTGCAGGTGCGCACCGAGGAGGGGAGCACGCTGATCGAGGG
>DASYWL010000119.1:0-3111 GCA_035936055.1 Thermomicrobiales bacterium | reverse complement strand
ACGACCTGCTGGAGCACTTCACCCTCGAGCGGGTGAGCGCATCGCCGGCGACCTTCGACCGAAACAAGCTCGACTGGATGAATCAGCACTGGATCAACCATCTGCTCACCGTCGAGGAGCTCGCCACGCGCTGCCTGCCCTTCCTGATGGAGGCCGGGACGATCGAGCAGGGGCCGGCGGACGAGAGCCACCCGCGATTCGAGGACGTGAAGACGGCGGCGGCGCTGCTCAAGGATCGGATCAAGTTCCTGACCGAGGCGCCGGACCTGATGAGCTACTTCCTGCAGGACGAGCTGGCCGACTACGACGCGAGCCTGCTGATCCCAAAGAAGGCGGATGCCGCCACCGCACAGCGGGCGCTGGAGGCGGTTGCCGGAGTGCTGCCGGAGGTCGATCTCAAGGACGAGGAGGCGACCGAGGCACGGCTGCGGGCACTCGCTGACGAGCTGGGCCTGAAGGCGGGGCAGCTCTTCATGCCGATCCGCGTCGCCGTGACCGGTCGCACGCAGTCGCCAGGACTCTTCGAGACCCTCCGCGCCATCGGCCAGGAGCGCGTCGAGCGCCGCATCGCCCACGCGATCGACAAGCTCAAGGCCCTGCCGGCCGAGGGGTAGGGGACTGACGACAATCTGCGTCGTCTTCAACCTGTCATTTCGATCAAGGCCCGAAGGGCCGCGTGGAGAAATCTCTTGCGGCCGGGTAACTCTATGGCCAGCATGGGATTTCTCCACTCCGCGCTCGCTTGTGCTCGCGCTCTGGTCGAAATGACGGATTGGCTTTCACAGAACGAGGACAACGGGCTACATGCCAGAACCCAACGGCCACCACCCCGAATCGACGACCCTGACCTTGGTCCGCCACGGCGAGACCGACTGGAACGCCCAGCGGCGCATGCAGGGTCGCGCCGACATCCCCCTCAACGAGAAGGGTCGCAAGCAGGCCGAGTTGGTCGCCCAGCGGCTGGAAGGCACGCAGTGGGACGGCATCGTCAGCAGCCCGCTGGTGCGGGTGATAGAGGTCTCCCGCGCAATCGCCCGGGCAATCGACATTCCCGAGCATGAGATCATCGAGCGGCACGACCTCGTCGAGCGCAACTTCGGCGAAGCCGAGGGCATGACGCTGGAGGAGCGCACCGAGCGCTTCGGCGTTGACGGCCACATTCCCGGCATTGAGACGTACGAGGAGCTGGACCATCGTGTGATGCGTGCGCTCCGCGAGATCGAGGCGCAGTATCGCTCAAAACGGGTGCTGGTGATCACGCACGGTGGTGTCATCACTGGTACGCTGCAGCAACTCACCGATGGCGAGCTGGGGCACGGGAAGGTCTTCATCGCCAACGTCAGCCTGACGACGATCAAGGTCCAGGATGGCGAGTGGCATGTCGAGATGATGAACGACTACTCGCACCTGCTCGGCACCGAAGTCGAGCCGATCACCACACCGGTCACCGGCTCTGGCCAAGCGAGCGTCAAGCGGTAGCCGACCAAGACCCGTACGGATGGACTCTATGTCCGCCCTTCTTCCCAATCAGGATGTTGCGGCTGATCGCTCAGTGGCCGGCGAGGCGCGCGACGATCGGGGCGAACTCCTCCAGCTGATGCTCGAAGACCGCGTAGTAGGAGACACCGAACCGTTCCTGGTTCGCCAGCATCGTCTCGGTGATGTGGTCCCTGCTGCCGTAAAACACCATCGGGGAGTCGAACCAGGCGTCGCTGTCGAAGCCTCGCTCCTCGCGCAATCGTGCGATCCCGGTGTCCCGGTCGTCGGTAACCGCCAGACCCTGGATGAGGATGTTGAGCTCGATCCCCGGGAACCGCTCGCCGGCGACCTCCCGCACCAGCGCGATCTTCCGGTCGAACCCCTCCGGGCCGAGCTCCCCCTCGTCGATCCCTGCACCCTGCCCGAGCATCGGAAGCAGGCTGATGATATCCGCCTCGCGGGCGGCGATCCCGAGCATCCACGGGCCGCCCGCGCCGACGTGGATCGGCGGGTAAGGGCGCTGCACTGGCTTCGGATGCCCCTCGTACTCGGTCAGCGTGTGGTGCTTGCCCGAGAAGGTGACAGGGTCAGGACCGGCCACCGCCTTGAGGATGCGAATGCACTCCTCGAGCCGGCCGACGCGCTCCCCGGCGGGCGCCAGCGGCACGCCCATCCAGTCGAACTCCGGCGGGAACGACCCGCCCGCGCCGATGCCGAGCTCGAACCGGCCCTCCGAGAGGACATCGAGCGTGTATGCCTCCTTGGCCAGCAGCGTCGGGTGGCGCCAGTCGTTCTGCCAGACGAGCGTGCCGATCCGGAGGGCGGGCGCCGCCTCGGCGACCACGGCCAGCGCCGGTCCGATGGCGAACTGGGGGCCGAGGTGGTCCGGCATCAGGAAGATATTGTAGCCGAGCGCCTCGGCCTCGCGGGCGCGCTCGCGCCACTCGCTCACCGGACGGGCCTTCGAGATCTGGACGCCGAAGCGGAACGGGCGCCGGTCCTGGGCCATCAATCTGCCTCCATCTGATGTGGTCATCGCTGGGGCTTATCAGCGGCAGCATCGCATACTGGCAGCGTCAGCGCGTCGTTGATCACCATGGCGATGTAGTCGCGCACCTGGTGGGCTCGCTCGATCGGGTTCCCGTAGCGCGATGGTTGGTCCCGCCGCTCGCGGATGCGCAGCGCCTCCTCAATGATCGGGTGCCACGCGGACGAGAAGGTCTCCAGCGCGTAGAGGCCGGCACCGTGCTTCGAGGTGATCGCGCTGGTCGCCAGTGTGTAGTGCAGCCGTGTCACGCCGAGCACGCCCCACTCGGTTGCCTCTGCGATCAGGGAATCCAGGTCCGGCCGTGCGGCGAGGGGTTCGGTCTGCGTCAGCCACGGTCGCCAGTACCTCAGCAGATTCTCACGAGTCCAGGAATCGAGCCGGTCGGGGTCGTGCCAGAGGCGCGCTGGCTCGAGGGATGACCCTCGGTAGGTGATGCCGCACTGGCGCAGCATCTGCCACGTCACCGGGTTGCGGCCGCTGCCGTCCGGGCCCAGCCGGGCGTAGTTGTCGAAGATGACCGGGCGCTCGCCCGCGATGCCGTCCGGTCCGGCTTCGAGGTCCGCCTCGGTGAGCACCAAGCCGTC
>DASYWL010000118.1:0-6659 GCA_035936055.1 Thermomicrobiales bacterium | reverse complement strand
CTGACGGACGTTGTGATGCGCCGCACGATGGTCGGCTATGCGCGTGGAGCCGGGCTGGACGCGGCCCCGGCAATCGCCCAGGTCGCTGTGGAGAGCGGCTACTGGAGCGAGCGCGAGGCAACCGAGCAGGTCGACGAATTCCGACGATACCTGGCACGGTTCTTGCCACATAACATGAACTGATAACGACCGCCTTGGTGCTATTGAGGGTGCGTCCGATGGTGGAGACATGCTGCACGATAGTCACAAAGGACTATTGCCAGAGCGGGCGCGATTTGCTAGGCTGACGGTGCAATCCGGATGACTGGCCGGAACTTCACACTTATCCTGAGAGTAGTTGGAGATGCGCGGAGGAGCAGGCGGGCATGCCCCCTGATGTTGTTGCGCGCGTCGACCGGAAAGGATGACGGGATTGATGGTAGCCGGACCGGAATACACCTCGTCAGAGGCACGTCCGAGTCGCCTCATCGCCGAGGCATTGGTCGAGGGACATGACCGAACGGTGTTTGTTGAGCGAGCCCGGTCCATGGGCCTCTCCCGTGGCCTCACCGATGTGCTCCTGGCCTGCTGCCCCTGCTCGGGTAGCGCGGGAGATGGCAGAGAGCACGTCACCGATACCAGCGATGCGCGCAAGGCCGCGTCGTAGCGAGGCCTTCGCCATTTTCTGCCGACTGTGCTAGGGTTTGATGGTGGGTCCGCTGTGATACGGGCGGCATCGGCGTGTCCGCTGTTACGGATGCCCATGTCGATTCCGAGGCGGGGCTGCCCGAGACCGGGTAGGGGTGATTTGCGGACACCCTGGAGAGGTTGTTCAGTGCCTCCTCGTCCTCCCCGCGATGGCTACGGGCTCTCGTGACACCGAGCACCGCTCGGGTCCACCCTGATCTTTGATTTTGCAGAGAACCAGCGGGGCGTGTTCTGGCCCGCGACGACAACCAGATCGGAGTAACGCCACGTGATCAAGCTGCGTCTGCGCCGGATGGGCGCGAAGAAGCGCCCGCACTACCGCATCGTCGCCACTGAGCACAGCTCGCCGCGCGATGGTCGTTTCATCGAGTCCATCGGCCACTACAACCCGATTGCCGATCCACCCGTCATCAAGGTCGATCTTGAGCGTGCCCGCCACTGGATTGGCAATGGCGCCAAGCCGTCCGACACGGTGGCGGCTCTGATTCGCAAGGCCGAGGCTGCCACGGCCGAGGCGCCTGTGGATGAAACGGCCAAGGCCGAGGCCTAGTCGTGGCGGACGGAGCTGTCGTACACCAGCGATCCGACGACGCGGCGGTTGCCGCGCTGACCGATCTGGTCATTTGGCTGACCGGCGAGCTGGTCGACGACGCGGACCAAGCGATCATCTCCACCGATCGGCGTGGCAACCACGTCGCTGTCCGGCTCGAACTGCCCGAGCAGCAGCTGGGACAGGTGATCGGTCGTGGAGGGCGGATCGCCCGTGCGCTGCGGACGGCGCTGATGGTTGCCGGTTCCCGGCACGATCTCCGGGTGAGCCTCGACATCGAAGCGACCGACGAGGACAGCGATGCCTGATTCCCGGAGGTCCCAGTCACCGTCAGGAGACGCCGGGGCGCCGAGCTCGGCTGCTCTGGCGTCGTCGCGTTCGCCGCGCCGCCGGCGAGGCAGTAGCGGTGCGCCGAAACGCCTCATTGACATGCAGGGGCCGGACCCTGATGCGAAGGTCGAGGATATCCGTCTCACTGTTGGCATGCTTGTCGGCTCCCACGGCGTGCAGGGAGAGCTCCGCATGACGCTGCAGACCGACGCTCCCGAGCATCTGCTCGAGATCGAACGGGTCTACCTCGGCGACAGTGACACGCCCACCGCTCTGGAGGGGGTTCGGTTCCACGGAGACAGCGCACTGATCTTTCTCGAGGACGTCGAAACGCCGGAGGAGGCGAAGGCGCTGCGTGGCACGCCGGTGCGGATCGCCGGGTCCGATGCCCGGCCGCTCGAAGAGGGCGAGTATTTTTACTACCAGCTCGTCGGGTTGAGGGCGGTCACTCCCGAGGGCGATACGTTGGGCGTGGTCGTCGACATGATCGAGACCGGCGCCCACGACGTGCTGGTGATTGCGCCGGAGGGCAGCCGCGCGAGCCGTTCGCCAGCCAGCGAGGTGCTCATCCCTCACCACGAGTCCTACGTCCATGAGGTCGACCCCAAGGCAGGGACGATCGTCGTCACGAAGCCGGTGTACTCCGACGAGGTGAATCAGCAACAGGGCTGCGAGTAGCGGGTCGCCCACGCACTGGTTTCCAGGTTGGCAGTGGCCCGCCACTGCTGTGCAGATCAGTCCCCTGCGTGTCACCGTCACGGCAACCTGCTCCATGGCGTGTCATCCGGAGCGCAAAGCATTCCCCGCCCAGCAGGTTGGCTGGGCGGTTTCGCGCTTCGGGCTTCTGCTTGCCTTCGAGCGCTGGACTCATGCCCGCGGAATCCGCCCCGACGGTTCCCAGGGTGCACCGGCAGTTCCCCCGGAGTCCGCGTCACGTATCGTCCAAGTGTCGCATGATTCCGTCGACCAGCAGGCAGCCTTGAGATTTTTTTCCGCAGGCGGCCGATCAACTCTCGGCCGAGACAATTCGCTCGATCAGTCGCCCGGTGAGAGCTGCCGCCCGGCGGCCGACCTCGCCCTCGGGCAGGTGCGCCATTCCCGGGTCGAAGATCGTCGCCTGTTGCAGCTCGTTGTTCGAGATGTCCTTGATGGTCAGGAAGGGGACACCGTGCAGCGAACAGATGGTGGCGATCGCGGCCGCCTCCATGTCCTCGCAGAGTGACTGATGGCGGTCGACCAGGGCCGATATGGCCTCGGGAGCCTGGGTCCAGACATCCGCCGACGCGACCACGCCTTCCAGCACCTGCGGGTGTGCATTGTGGCCGGTGGCGGCAACCCACGGATCAGGCATCCACCCCTCGGCCGCCGCCCTTGCGATGCTCAGGAGCGATGGGTCGGAGGGGAGGCCGGTCGCGCCCGGCGGCGGGGCTTCCATGCCGTCGTGGAGGTCGAATCGAGCCATGCCTCCCGGTTCGATCACCATCGTGGCGTGCGCGACCGAGCGCGTGCTCATTATGACGTCACCGACGTGGACATCCGCTTGGTGGGCGCCTGTGCAGCCGAAGTTGAGGACGGCGTCGGGTCGTTGCTGGTCGATGGTTGCCTCCGTCGCCGCAGCAGCACGAATCATGCCGATGCCGCTCAGCACGGCGACAATCTCCAGTGCTCCCTGCTGCCACGCGACAGACGGCCATAGCGTGTCCCCGTACTCCGGCACGTGCGGCAGGCCGGGAAGGTGCTGCAGCTCCGACGGCATGGCGACGATCACGGCGAGCCGGTCGATGGCAGGGATCATCAACGGCTTCCGATCAGAGGGCGGATGAAGCGGCGGAGATGAAGAGGATGATCAGCACGGCAGAGGCAATGATCGCGTAACGACGGTCGCCGATGCGCAGGCAGGAGAGGACCACGCTCAGTGTCGCAGCGATCGGCGTGGCGATCATCACGAGGATGCCGAGCGCGACGATGCCCGCGCCGTTGCCGTCGAGGATCTGCTCGATGATCGTGGGGATGTCCGCAACCGACTCGTGCAACTCCTCGCCCTGAACGGCTGAGACAACGATGCCGATCAGCAGCAGCGCCGCCGAGATGCGGAAACCCCAGGTCAGCACGCGGGCAGTTGGCTCGTTAAGGGCAACCTGCGCCTCGGGTGGTGGAGCACTCTGCGACTGGTCCATGGCGTTACTCCTGTCCGGGCAGCGTGATGCCGAAGGCCCTGAGGATCATCGAGATTGACAGATAGGCCATGATTGCCACGAAGAGCACCACGAGGTTGGCGGTCTTCAGGCGGCTGGTGAGGTTCGAGCCGAGCTTCGAGCCGAGAAAAATGCCGATCATCGCCGGAACGACGACCGTTGCATCGACCTTGCCGTCAGCGTAGAAGACGGTTGCGGTGGCGACGGCGGTGATGCCGACCAGGAAAGCGCTGGTGCCCGCCGCGGCCTTGACCGGTACCCGCATGAGCAGGTTCATCATCGGCACCTGGATCACCCCGCCGCCGACACCCAGCATCCCGGAGAGGACGCCGGCGAACGTGCTGGCGGCGAGCCCCGCCTTGACGAACCGGGGCACATAGCTCACCGCCCCACCCGTTGCGCGGTCGGTGTAGGTTGCGCGAAGGAGGAAGGGGTCCGGCACCTCCGGTTCGCTGTTCGGTATGGGTTTTTGGCGACGGACGAGCATGCTGATCGCTGCCGCGAGCAGCACGACACCGAAGATGAAGTAGAGCACGCTGGCGTCGACCACGATCGCGAGCAGAGCACCGGCGATCGCGCCGGTTACCGTGGTGATGCCGAGCAGCATCGCGAGGTGGATGTTGGTGAACGCGTTGCGCAGGTGGACCGTCGAGCCGACTACCGAGTTGGTGATCACCGAGACGGCGCTGGCCGCGATGGCGATCTTCGCGTCGACACCGAAAAAGAGCGTGAAGATCGGCACGAGAAAGACCCCGCCGCCGAGCCCGAGCATGCTCCCGAGAATCGCAGCGGCAGCGGCAGCGCCGCCGAGCGCGATCGTCTCCAGGATTCCCACAGTCGTCTCTTCCTTCCCGGAGTGGCGTTTGAAGCTGGCCGCTCAGGTGGCCCCGCCCCTTATACTACGCTACGCCGCTCCGCATCCGTGTCGTTGACAGTTGTGGTGAGCGGGTGGGATGATGCTGGAGACCCGGCATGATGTCGGGAAGCACCTTCGCAACCGAAAGACGAGATCCGGGGAGCTTCACGAGGCGCCACGTTGAGAATGGGGCGCTTCGTCGAGCGGGGGAAGTCCGGTGTGAGACCGGCGCTGTCGCGCAACTGTAACGGCCGTTGCGGCCGAAGCCAGAGCACCCGCCTCCGGAGATTGTCGCTGACCCTGCGCCGAACAGGGGACGGTGACCCGACGTGACGCACGGACCATCGATTGGCGGACCGATCGCGGAAGTCCTCACCCCCTGACTCTGCCCAGAGTCAGGGGGTGTTGCATTTCGTGAAGGTGGTGGCACGGTGCCCGGCGGCCGTGCGCGATGACACGGGCGCAGGAGAAGTGAGGGCAGGCGATGAAGCGAGTGACGAGTCTGACAGTCGGGCTGATCGGGGCGCTGCTGCTGACGGTGACCGTATCCGGCACGGCGGCGCAACCGGCGACCCCGACCGGCGTCGTCGCCGAGGCGGATTTGGATGCGGCGGTCATGTGGCTGATCGCACAGCAGCTCGAGGACGGAAGCTTCCCCGGTTTTTCGGGGGAGAGTGATCCGTCGATGACCATCGACGCGGTGCTGGCGCTGATCGCCGCCGGGCTGCGTGGCGAGGATACGGCGGGGGCGGTTGCCTCGGCGATGGACTACCTGACGTCAGGTGACATCGCGGGTGCTTACGCCGAGACCGGGGTGGGGCAGGCCGCCAAGCTCATCCTGACGGCGGTCGCGACAGGTGGCGACCCGCGGGACGTCGGCGGTGTCGACGCCCTCGAGTTGGTGGTCGAGGGACAGAACCCGGAGACGGGCATGTACGGGGCCTCGATTTTCGAGCATGGGCTCGCCCTGATGGCGCTCGCTGCAACTGGCACCGAGGTGCCGGCCTCTGCGATCGAGGCGCTGGAGGCGACGCAGGGACCCGAAGGCGGTTGGGCGTTCGACACCTCAACCGAGGAGGGCGCCGCTGACAGCAACACGACCGCGATGGTTGTGCAGGCGCTGGTCGCGATTGGCGAGGGCGAATCCGAGATGGCACAGGAGGCGATTGCCTTTCTCGAAGAGACCATCGAGAGCGAGGAGGGGGCGCTCTACCAGCCGGGAGCGGCCTTCCCGCCGGACGCCAACTCGACGGCGCTGGTGTTGCAGGCAGCGATTGCCGCCGAGCAGGATCTCGAGTCGGATCCCTGGGCCGCTCTGCAATCCGCCCTGGCAGGGTTCCAGAACGAGGATGGTGCTTTCCACTACAGCCCGGATGACACCGCGGACAACCTCTTCGCCACTGTGCAGGCGATCCCGGCCGTGGCTGGTGTTGCCTTTCCGATCGTTCCTGCCGACAGCGAGGCTATCCCGGTTGCCTCGCCCGTGACCCTCGTGCCGCACGGGATGATCGTGCGAGCAGCCTGAGATGGGACTGGCCCGGCTGGCGATCCATCTCTTCACGCTCTCCGTCGCGGTGGCGCTCTCCATCGGTGGTGCGGCGGGAGCAGTGGGCGCCGACGAGGCGGACTCCGCTGCGGGACTGATCGTTGACACCGGCGAGGGCGAGCCGATCCATGTCGTCGTCACGTTCGCCGGACAGGAGATAACGGCGCTGGATGCGCTTCAGGCCGCCGAGCTCGGCCTGGTCACGGTCGAGTTCGGCGGCCTCGGCGCGGCGGTGTGCGAGATCGCCGATACCGGATGTGACCCAAGCACGTGTCGACAGCGGGTGTGCCAGACGGGAAATCCTGACTCGCCATTCTGGCAATACTGGGAGCAGGACGACAGCGGGGCGTGGGCGCTGAGTCCGCTCGGCGCCAGCCGTGCGAGGCTTGATGATGGCGATATCGCGGCTTGGGTTTGGACCGGCCCCGTGCCGGACCTGCCGTCGATGACATGGGAGTCGCTGGCGGCGAGCGCTGGCGCGCCGACGTCCGTGAC
>DASYWL010000117.1:0-18453 GCA_035936055.1 Thermomicrobiales bacterium | reverse complement strand
GTCCGGGCTGATCGCTACCGGTAGCCCTTGGTGACGGCGTGCTGCTTGTCGTACCACGGCAGATCCTCGATCGGATCACTGTTGCCGAAGGTTCGAGCAGGGCGCTCGACCGGTGCTGCCCAACGGACGGCGTTGGCGATGACACGCCGTATCTCAGGGTTGTAGAAGGTCCGGTAGGTCTCGTGCCCGGGACGAAAGTAGAAGACCTTGCCGGCGCCGCGGTTGTAGGTGGCACCGCTACGGAAGACCTCGCCACCCTGGAACCAGCTGACGAAGATGAGTTCGTCCGGCTGCGGGATGTCGAAGTGCTCGCCGTACATCTCCTCCTTGTCGAGCTCGATGTACTCGCCGATGCCCTCGACGATCGGGTGCCCCGGCCGGACCACCCACAGCCGCTCCTTCTCATCGGCTTCGCGCCACTTGAGGTCGCAGGTCGTGCCCATAAGCTTCTTGAAGATCTTGGAAAAGTGGGCCGAATGTAGCGCGATCAGGCCCATGCCCGCCATCACGCGCTCGTGGACGCGCTCGACGACCGCGTCATCGACCTCGCGGTGGGCCATGTGACCCCACCAGGTGAGGACATCGGTATTGTCGAGTACGTCCTGGGGCAGACCGTGCTCCGGCTCGTCGAGTGTTGCGGTGCGGGCGGTGATGCCTTGGGCCTCGTTGAGCCCTTCGGCGATGGCGCCGTGGATGCCGTCGGGGTAGACCTCGCCGACCTCCGGGTCCTTCTTCTCGTGGCGGAACTCGTTCCATACGGTAACGCGAATCTCGCTTGGCATGTATCCATCCTTCCCTGAGGGTCGACTCCATGTCAACCCGCACGGGCGATCTTCCTGGTCGCCCTCCCGATCTCAGTCGGCGGCGTCCTGGACAGGCTCGATGACCTCGTCGATCAGCACCTCGCGACCAAGTGCCGCCGAGCGGTAGATTGCCTCGATGATCCGTACCCGATCGAGTCCTTCCTCGCCGCTCGGCGAAACCGGTGTTCCGTTCAAGACGGCGTCGACGAAGTGCCGGCAGATGTACTCATGACCGTTGCGGCTCTGCAGGCGCGGTTTCGCGTCGGTCGCGGTGCCGGCAACATCGCTGAAGAGCTGCAGGGTGCCGACATCGGCGTATTCCTTGGAGTGGATCTTCGCGCCGCCGTTACTGCCGAAGACCTGCACGCCGAACTCATCGGTCATCTCCGTGTAGGCGGCCCATGCAGTGTCCAGGGCGAGGGTGCTGCCGTCCTTGAACCGGAGGAGGGCAGTCGAGAAGTCCTCGACCTCGTAGGCGTTGGAGCCACCCGTCCTCGCACCCGGAGTGCCGGGCCAGTTACCCTTGCCCTGGCTGCCGATCTTGTCATAGGTCGCAGCGGAGACGCTCACGATCTTCGGGTTGCCCAGCATGTAGAGCGCCATATCGAGCACGTGCACGCCGAGATCGATCAAGGGTCCGCCGCCGGCCGCCTCCTTGCTGGTGAACCAGCTGCCCCAGCCGGGGATGCCGCTGCGGCGCATCCAGAACGCCTTGGCGTGGTAGACGTCGCCCATCTCACCGTTCTCGATGAGCTCCCTAACGATCTGCACGTCATGCCGCCATCGGCGCTGGAACGCGATGCCGAGCAGTTTGCCGTGCTCCTTCGCCAGCGCGACCATCTGCTCACCGTCGGCGACCGTTCCGGCCAGCGGCTTCTCGACCAGCACGTGCTTGCCAGCCTCGAACGCCGCCTTACTGACCGGCAGGTGCAGGTGGTTTGGCACCACGACGCTTACTGCGTCGATGTCGCTGTCGCCGAGCAGATCCTGATAGTGCGTGTAAACGCGCGGGATCTCGAAGTCCTTCGCCAGCCGCTCGCAACGGTCGGTGTCGAGCCCGGCGAGTGCGACGATCTTGACGCGCGGGTCCTTCGAGTAGCCGTTCAGGTGAAAGATACCGGCGCCACAACCGATGACGCCGACGCGGACCGTCTGTTCGTTCGACACGTAGCTGTTTCCTGTGAGAGCCTCCAGGTCCGGAGGCGCGAGGAGTCCGAGACGCGACCGGATCCTCCCGGTCACATTTCCGCACGCAGTGTGCCACGTGCAGGCAACTGCGACGAGAGCATATCCGCCCCATCCTGCTCGCCGAGCAGGGTGATTATCACGACCTCGGGTGGGCAGTTGAACCGTACCGGCGGTCGATACATGCCGACCCCGCTGGAAACGTAGAGCGGCATGCCCTGAACCTCGTAGCGGCCGAGCGGATACCTCTTGCCCAGCCGCGGCACAGCGGCATCCACCAGGCCGGGAATGCGAATCTGGCCACCATGTGTGTGGCCGGAGAGCATGAAGAGCGGATCGAAGGGCAACATGTCCTCGGCAACGTCCGGCTCGTGCCACATGGCGACGACCGGCGCGTCGGCGGGGATCCCGCTGAACGCTGCCTTGAGATCCGGCTCGCCGAGCAGGGCGTCGTCGATGCCGACGATCCAGAGATCGCCGCGATCCGTCTCGGCGTGGGCAGCGTCGTTGATCAACGTCGGGATGCCCGCGCGCTCCAGCGCTTCCACCACCCGTTCCGGTGTGTTGGCGAGGTCGTGGTTGCCGAGGATGGCCCAGGTGCCGAACCGGGCAGTCGCCGCCATGTCCAGCAACGCGTCGACGGACGGGTCGATGAAGCGCGGTGACTCGGACACGTAGTCGCCACCGAGGAGGAGGATGTCCGGCTGGGCCCGGCGCAGCATCTCAATCGCAGGGCGCAGGTCGTCGGTGCGGAAGTGCGGGCCGATGTGGGTGTCGCTGACGAAGGCGATCGTCAGACCGTTGAGGCGCGCGTGCTTGCGCGGCACGGCCATGATCTCGTGCGTGAGTTGGGTGCGATACGGATGGACGAATCGGGACCAGTAGCCCACGGCGGCCCCCACGCTGGCGAGTCCACCAAGAGCGATTGCGGCGGCCCATTTGAAGCTGAAGGTCATAGCATCTCGATCAGGCGAGCGGCGATGTAGCCTGCGGTGATGAGCAGGCCGAACTGCATGTGCAGGCCGGCGGACTGTCGCACGTAGGGATTCAGTTCACGCGGGGTATCGGCGTCCGCGATCGTTCGCGCCAGGAAAAGGGCGCGGGGCAGAGCCAGCGCGCTTACGGCGATGGGCCACGAACCCGGATCGAGGACGATCATCGCGGCAATCAGCGCGAACGGCACCAGCACCAGCACCTGGAACTCCGCGTTGGCGAAGCCACGCGGCAGCAGGTTCGCGATCGTCCGCTTGCGGTGCTGGCGGTCCACCTCGCGGTCGCGGATGTTGTTCGCGTGGAGGATCGCCGTCACGACACAGCCGATCGCGACACTGAGCAGCACGGCGATCGTGCTGACCGCACCGGTATGCACGTAGTAGGTGCCGACGACCATGCCGACACCCATTGCCAGGAAGACGGTGACCTCGCCGAGCGCCCAGTAGGCAAGCGGGAAAGGTCCGCCCGTATAGAAGTAGGCCGCTGCGGCGCTGAGCAGCGCGAGGATGACGATCGGGCGGCCGATGTCGATCATGATCGGGAGCGCCGCGACCAGCGCGACGGCGAAGGCGACGATAATACCGAAACCGATCTCCCGGCGGGTCAGCCAGTTGGCCTGCAGCACGCCGGCCTGGCCGATCACCTGCTTCTTGTCCACGCCGGTCTCGTCATCATAGTAGTCGTTGGCGAGGTTGCAGCCCGCGTGGGTGGAGATCGAGGCGATCAGCATCAGGATCAGGGCCCAGACGTTCACGGCGCCCTCATAGAGCGCGAGCATCGATGCGGCAATGACCGGTACGGTGGAGGTCGTGAACGAAAACGGCCGCACCGCCACCAGCCAGACCTTCCAGAGGGGAGGCCTGGTCGTGCAGTCGGTCGCGGCGGGGGTTGGCGTCGTCGTGCTCATCAGTCGGCAACCCTCCAGGGCATCACGAGGCGCTCCGCCGACGAGACGAGCAGGGAGAGCAGCCACCCCATGATGCCGGTGATGATCAGCCCGACCATCATCTTCTTGACCGAGAGAATCGTCCAGCTCTGCCAAATCATCGCGCCGATTCCACCCTGCGAGACGGTCAGGAACTCCGTGCCGACGATCACGATCAGCGCGAAGCCCATTGCCAGTCGCAGCCCGGTGAAGATGCTTGGCAGCGCGCCGGGCAGGGCGACGGTCGTGAAGAGCTCCAGCCGCGACGCTCCTAGGTTGCGGGCGACATCCCGGAAGGTCCGGTCGATCTCCAGCACGCCACTCATGGTGTTCAGCACGACGAGAAAGAAGATCGAGAGTGCGACGATCATGAACTTGGAGGCCTCACCGATGCCGAAGATGATCATCACGAGCGGCAGGATCGCGATCTTCGGGATGGCATAAAGCGCCGCCGCCAGCGGCATCAGGAAGACGCGCACGGGCCAGAAGAGGCCCATGGCGAGCCCGAGCACGATCCCGGGAATTGACCCGAGCAGGAACCCGCCGAGGATGCGCACCGTGCTGAGCCAGATGTCGGTCAGTAGATCGCCCTCGGTGAGGAGCTCAACGAAGGTGCTCCACAGGCTCGTGGGCGCCGGCCAGTAGAGCGGGTTGATCAGCTCGGAGCGGGAGAGCAGCTCCCAGATCGACAGGAGGAGGAGCGGGGCGAGCAGCGTGAGGGCGAGTTCGCTGGCCCGCCGCTGTCTGAGGCTCATCAGGCGATCTCCTGCTCCTGCCGGGCGCGCGCGGCGTTCACCTCCGTGCGGAGGATTTCCCACGTCCTTGAGAAGAGCTCGGCGAATTTCGGATCCTTGCGAACCTCGGTCAGCGTGCGTGGTCGTGGGAACGGCACCCGGAACACGGTACGGACCGTCCCCGGCTGGGCGCTCATCACCACGATGGTGTCAGCCAGCAACAGCGCCTCGTCGAGCGAGTGCGTGACAAAGATGACCGTCTTGCCGGTCGCCTCCCAGATTCGCAGCAGCTCCTCCTGCAGCAGGAGGCGGGTCTGCTCGTCGAGCGCACCGAAGGGCTCGTCCATGAGGAGGATGTCCGGGTCGACGGCCAGTGCCCGCGCAATCGCCACCCGCTGCCGCATGCCTTCCGAGACCTGATGTGGGTAGGAGCGCGAAAACTTGCGCAGACCGACCAGATGCAGCAGCTCATCGGCCTTCGCGCTGCGCTCAGCACGTGATATTCCCTGCAGCCGCAGGCCGTACGCGACATTCTGCCGGAGGTTCAGCCAAGGGAAGAGGGAGCGACCCTGAAAGACCAGTGCGTTGGTCGGCGCGCTGGCGTTCTCCTGCGCTCTGGTGAAGGAGAGGTCCCCGCTCGTCGGCGATTCGAGCCCGGCAATCATGCGGAGGAGGGTGGACTTGCCGCAGCCGCTCGGCCCGACGATGACGTTGAAGCTACCGGGCGCGAACGCGAGGGTGACGTCCTCCACTGCCCTGACCGGTCCGCGCGGCGTCTCAAAGGTCTTGCCCACCCGCGTGGTCGAGACGATCGCCTCGTTGGCGCGAGTGGGCAAGCGTCGATTCGATACGGTGGGAAGTACGATCTCGGTCATGAGTCCGCCTGGTTCTCTCCAATGTTCTCGATGGCTCGATCGACGAAGGTCTGGTCGACCATCGAGGCCGGGTCGATGCTCTCCTCGTACTCGAGCAGGCCGCGGTTGCGGAAGAACTCCTGGACATCTGCCAGGGACTCGAGGTCGATCTCACCGTCGAGCTCGTAGACCGGCTTGACCGACTCGGCGACCAGCGAGGCCGGTACGCCGGTGTACTCTTCGATGATCGCGAGGTGGAGTAGGTCGCTGAAATCCTCGGTCAGATCCCGACTGGCCTTCAGGTAAGCCGTCACGAGACCGGTCGCAGCCTCCGGGTGCTCGGCGAGGAACTCGTCGTTCGCGAAGATGGCGGTTACCTGATAGTCGGCGACGTCGAAGTCCGAGGCGAGGCGCACGGCAATGCCTTCGTTCTCAGCCTGGGTGGCGAGCGGCTCGCCAACGATTGACGCGGCGATCGCGCCGCTGTCGAGTGCAGCCACGGCGTCCGGGAACGGCATGTACTGGAGATCGATGTCCTCGATCGTCAGCCCGCCGGTGCGCAGGGCGGCGTCGAGCCAGATCTCGGTCGCGCCCGGTGCATTGACCGCAACCTTCTTGCCCTCAAGATCACTGACTTGCATGATCTCGCCGCTCTCGCATGCTTCCGTTGAGATCATCAGCGGCGAGGCAACCGGCGCTTCTTCCATGTGGCCCGGCGCGATGACCGTCACCGGCAGCCCCTGTGCCTCGGCGTTCCAGTAGGCTGGCCCGATACCGCCGATGCCGGCGTCGAAGTTGCCGGTGGCAACGTGCACCACCATGTCAGTCCCGCCCGGAAGCGCCTCGAGCGTCACGTCGAGGCCCTGCTCGGCGAAGTACCCCTTCTCGTAGGCGACGAACATCGGTGCGAAGATGGAAATCGGCGTGTAGCCGACCGTCACCGGGACGGCGTCCTCCGGCACCTCGAATTCGGGAGTTTCGACGTCTCTCGTCAGCGTTCCGGTCGGAGTCGCCTTGGGGATCGGCTGACAGGCGAGTGCATCCTGTGCGGCAGCCGGCGAGAAACCGGCCGAGGGCATCATCGCCATGATCAGCGCGGCAAGGAGCACGACGGACGCACGAAGCGAGCCGGTTCTCATGAAGTCGAGCATGCTAGGTCCCTTGGGCTTGGCGGGTGGCAAAGCGTCGCATTGGCGCGTCTGACACTTCGGGCGGCACGCCATCAGGGGCGCACTAACACTACGGGAAGTATACGGCGCGGGGCCGGAAGGGGCGGGTTGATGGGATACCCTCAGGCGGGCCTGCTAGGCATGCTTGCTGAGCGAGGCCGCGCGCATATCAGGCGCCGGTCTGCTGATCTCGCAGCTCGCGAAGCACAGCGCAGATCGTTTCGACGTCCGCCTCGGTGGTCATCCAGTTGTCGAAGGCGAAGCGCATTGCCGCCTTGCCATCCCACACAGTCGTGCTGGCGTAAACGCGGCCGTCGGCCTGCAGGGAAGCGAGCCGCTCGCGATTGCGCCGGTCGTGCTCCTCGTCGTCCCATGACGGGTTGGTGAAGCGCACGCAGACGATCATGAAGGGCGTCTCGCGCATGCGGTCGGCGTTCATCAGCTCCAGGCCGGACTCGGCGTCGACCCACTCGGCCAGCTTGCGCGCGTTGCCGATGCAGCGGTCGACCAGCTCCCGGTACCCCTCGCGGCCGAGACTCCGCAGCGCGCACCACGCAGGGATCGCGCGGGCGCGTCGCGACATCTCGGGGCTGTAGCTCTCGGCACCCCAGCCGCCCGAGGCGGCGAGATAGGCGGCGCCCGTAGTGGCGAACGCGGCTCGCAGGACCTCCTCATCACGAACGAAAGCAAACCCTGAGCCGTAGGGGACGTTGAGCCACTTGTGGGCGTCGGCGCCGACCGAGTCGGCGTGCTCAATGCCCGCTAGGAGGTGCCGGTGGTCGCTCGACGCCGCTGCGAAGAGACCGAATGCCGCGTCGACGTGGAGCCACGCGCCACCCGGGTGGTTGCGACAGAGTTCGGCGAAGGCCTGCAAATCGTCGAACTGGCCCGTATTCACCTCACCGGCGTTGCCGACCACGATCACCGGCCCGTCCACGGTGTGGAGCAGATCGGCGAGGGCGTCGATGTCGGCGTGGCCCTCGGGTGCGGGCACCGTCCGTACCGACCGGCGGCCGAGACCGATGTTGCCGAGCGCCTTGCGAGCGCTGACGTGGATCGCGTCACTGGAGACGATCGTGATGGCGGGTTGACCGCCGAGACCGTCCTCTGCCGCGTTGAATCCCAGCTTTTCGCCAGCCCACTGCCGCGCGGCGGCGAGTCCGACGAGGTTGCTCATCGTGGCGCCGCTCGTCATCACTCCCATCCAGTCCGGTGGGAGGCCGAAAAGCTCCTTGAGCCAGCGGATCACGGTCAACTCAGTCTGCGCGGACGCCGGGCTCATGCTCCACATACCGCTGTTTTGGTCAATGGTGCTGGTGAGGATATCGCCGCCGAGTGCGGCAGGGAGGGTGCCGCCCATTACGAAGCCGAAGTAGCGAGGACCGTTGATAGGGACAATGCCGGGCTCGGCGTGGTCCAGCCACTCGGCGACGGCGTCATCCGGCGCGAGGCCGGTTTCCGGGAGCGGGCCGTCCAGGCGCTTGGCCATCTGTTCGGGGGTTGCCCCGGCGTCGATCGGTCGGTCGGGCAGGTCCGCGAGCCAGCGCTCGGCCAGCACGCTGGCGCGCCGAAGGGCGGATATGGCCTTGGTGCTGCGATCATCCTCTGTGGAAGCGGTCATCGGTTCCTCCGGATGCAATGGCACCCGGGTGCGTGGCGCAGTCCGGGTGCCCCATTCGACTGTTCGGTTGCGCTTGGCTCATGCGAGCGCGGCTAGGTTTGGGCTACACCACCGTCAGCGGGATCGTCGGTCGGTAGGCGCCAGCGCCGTCCTCCGGCTCGTCGAAGATGCCGTTCTTGCGGTCCTCGACGACAGCGTTGATCTCATTCGTCAACTCATCGAGCATGTCCGCCTCGAGCACCGTCTTGACGATCTTGCCTTTGCGGAAGATGACGCCCTTGCCGTTGCCGGAGGCGATGCCGACGTCGGCGTCGCGCGCCTCGCCCGGGCCGTTCACCACGCAGCCCATCACGGCGACGCGAATCGGCTCCTGAATACCCTCTAGGACCTTGTCGACCTGGTTGGCGAGCTTGAAGAGGTCCACCTCGACCCGCCCGCAGGTCGGGCAGGCGATCATCGTCGCGCCCTTCTGTCGGAGCTCGAGGCTCTTGAGGATTTCGTAGGCAACGAAGACCTCTTCCTTTGGGTCGGTGGTCAGCGAGACGCGGACCGTGTCGCCGATGCCCATCGCCAGCAGGGTGCCGATGCCCACCGCGCTGCGGACGCTGCCCGCCCGTGGCGTGCCGGCCTCGGTGACCCCGAGGTGAAGCGGGTAGTCGTTGTCCAGGCGGGCGAAGCGTCGGTACGCCTCGACCAGCACCGGAACCTCGAACGCCTTGAGGCTGACCTTGGTGTCGTAGAAGTCGAGGTCTTCGAGGATCCTGATGTGGCCGAGCGCCGATCGCACCAGCCACTCCGCACGCAACTCGACCTGCGTCGCGTTCTGCTGCGCCATCTCGTCAACGAACTCTTCGGTCATGGGTGCGACCGAGCCGAAGTTGACGCCAATGCGGATGGGGGCGCCTCGCTCCTTCGCCCTGGTGACGACCTCGCGGACATCCTCGGGCTTGCGGATGTTGCCCGGGTTGAGCCGCAGCCCGTGAATACCAGCATCGAGCGCCTTGAGCGCGAGAGTGTGCTCGAAATGGATGTCGGCGATCAGCGGGACGGCCGCATAGGGCACGATCTCCGGCAGCGCGGCGGCCGCCTTGCGGTCCGGCACGGCTATGCGGACGATCTCGCAGCCGACGTCGGCGAGGTCCTGGATCTGGGAGATCGTGGCTTGCGGGTCGCGGGTGTCGGCCGTCGCCATTGACTGCACGCGGATCGGGTTCTGGCCGCCGATCTCAACGCCGCCAACATTGAGCACGCGCGTCTTGCGGCGTGGGGCAATCAGGGACATGAGTACGTGGTTCCTCCGTCATGCGCGAGCGGCGGTCGAGGAACCGTCGCTTGTCGCTATCTGCTTCGTCTATGGTACGACGTTCGGTTGCCCGGGGGTGTGAGCAAGGTGTGGATGGCACCGATCCGTCGATCCGTAGGGGACGACTCGGCTGCGCTCAAAGGTCGATGGACGCCAATGCTCCGCGCAGTCCCTCGTCGCGGTGATACGGTTCCAAGGGCGGTCAATGTCCTCCCCTACGGATGCCCGTTCACGGCAGGATCTGCTCGCCGTCGATGATGCGGGTGACGTCGTTGAAGGCGACGAAGAACATCAGCATCAGGAGCAGGGCCAGCCCGGCGAGATGGACGAGTCCTTCCTTCTCCGGTGGCAGCCGCTTGCCACCGCGCAGCACCTCAAGCACCACGAACGCGAGACGGCCGCCGTCGAGCGCAGGCAGCGGCATCAGGTTGAGCAGACCGAGTCCGACCGAGATCACCATCACCAGGTTGCCGACGATGAACCAGACTGGCATCGACGACTCGGCGATGAACTCCGAGGTGAGCTGTCCCATGCCGACCGGGCCGGCGAGGTTGCCGGTGTCCGGCGCGGTGAAGAGCTGCCCGATGCCCTCGAGGGTGCCGGTGACGATGAACCAGAACTGGTCCAGCCCCCGAGGGATGGTCTCGCTCGCGTCCACCGCGACGAAGTCACGACTCGACTGCGTCGAAACGCCAGCCTGTGACTGCCAGGTAGGCGTCATCGCGTTCGCGCCGATCACGGCGAGCGGGTTCTCGCCCTCGTCGTACTCGGGGACGGCCAGCGTCAGCTCAACTTCGCGGCCCTCACGCTCGACCACCACCGGCACCTCGCCCCCCGCCGCGTCCTCGAGCGCGAGGAAGAGCGACATTGGATCGGCGGTTTCCATGCCCCCGATAGAGACGAGACGGTCACCGGGGTAAAGGAGCGCTTCCGACGCAGGCGAGTCCGGGCCGACCGCCGTGATCTCAATCGCCGGTTGTTCCAGCGAGATCATCGTCTCCACCAACTCGCCACCGCGCAGCATGGTGACCTCGGTCACGCCGCCTGCGGCATTGCTGAGCAGGGCGTTTACCTGCGCGACCGATTCGATCTCGACACCGTCGATCGCGACGATCTCGTCGCCCTCCTGCCAACCGGCCTCGGCGGCGGGCGAGCCGGGGGAGACCTCACCGATCTGGATGGATGAGAGGTATGCCTCGCCGATGCGGATGCCGGTCGCTCCCTGGCCCGCGGGCGGGTCTTCGCGTGGCGTGACGGTCGTCGCGATGCGCTGGTCGCCGCGCTCGATCACGACGGGCATTTCCTGCCCGGCGTAGCGGTCAAGCGCGGCGGAGAACTCCGCCAGGCCATCGATCGGCTCCCCGGCGATCGCGACGATGGCGTCGGCGGGTTGCCAGCCTGCCTCGGCCGCCGGTGAGTTTGGCTCGACCTGCTGGATGTAGATCTGGCTCGTCTCGTTCGGTACGCCTTGGGCGGCGACGAGCATGATCGAGAGCAGCGCCGCCGCGACGAAGTTCGCGCCAGAACCGGCAAGCAGGAAGAATGCGCGTGAGGCAGGACCCTTGGTGTTCATCGAGCCGGGCTCCATGTCTCGGCCGTCTTCGCCCTTGACGCGGACGAAGCCCCCGAGCGGGATCCAGTTCAGCGACCATAGCACACCCCGCCATGTCCAGCCCTTGGCGCGAGGCGGGATGCCGAGGCCGAACTCCTCGACCTTGATTCCAACCGAGCGGGCGGCGAAGAAGTGCCCGAACTCATGGGCGAGGATGATGAACGCGAGCATCGGGACGATAAGCAAGCCGGCCAGCAGGCCGTCGGAAATCTCGGGCACGAGTGGGGGGATCTCCAGTGAGAGCGCACCGTAGGGCAATGGGTGTGGCGTGTAGTGGAGGGTGACCGGTGCGCCGGATGTGGCAGCCACGGCGCAATCTTACTATGTCGGCGAATCTGCTCCGGAACACGGCGGTAGCCGTGCTAGAATGCGGCGACTGTGCAACCGTGCGGGACGATCGACGGCCGTTATGGGGTCAGTGCGCTCGCTCCGGCGTGAGCGCTGTCATAGCTGGTTGGTCAGGATCGGACCGTTGCGCGTGTGATGGACCGTGAGGGGCTGTACAGGAGAGGCCTGCATGATCGTCGGGATTCCCAAGGAAGTGAAGGACCGCGAGAACCGGGTTTCGGCCACGCCGGCCGCCGTGCACGAGTACATCGCCAATGGACACGAAGTCATTGTCGAGACATCGGCAGGGATGGGCAGCGGTTTTCCGAATGACGAGTACATCGCCGAAGGTGCGCAGATCGTGGGCTCGCACGAAGAGGTGTTCGCCGTGGCCGACATGATCGTCAAGGTGAAGGAGCCGGTCGTCAGCGAGTACGAGCTGTTGCGCGAGGGGCAAATTCTCTACACCTACCTGCATCTCGCCGCCGACGAGCCGCTCACGCGTGCCCTGGTTGATCGAAAGGTGCAGGCGATCGCCTACGAGACGGTCCAGCTGCCAAACCGTCACCTTCCGTTGCTGGCGCCAATGAGCGAGGTCGCTGGCCGTATGTCGGTACAGGTGGGCGCCCATTTTCTCGAGAGTCCCCACGGGGGGCTCGGCATGCTGCTGGGCGGCGTGCCCGGCGTGCAACCCGCGGAGGTCGTGGTGATCGGTGGGGGAGCAGTCGGCACCAACGCCGCCAAGATGGCGCTCGGCCTGGGTGCCAACGTCACGATCATCGAGCTGAGCCTCGACCGGCTTCGGTACCTGGATGATGTGCTCCACGGGCGCATCAACCTGCTGGCGTCGAACCGCAAGACGATCGCCGATGCGGTGGTGAAGGCCGATCTGGTTGTCGGCTCGGTGCTGATTCCGGGGGCACGGGCGCCGAAGCTCGTCACCGCCGACATGGTGTCGACGATGAAGGCCGGATCGGTGATGGTCGATGTCGCCATCGATCAGGGGGGCTGCTTCGAAACGTCGAAGCCCACGACGCATAGTGATCCAACCTACGTCGTCGACGGCGTGATTCATTACTGCGTGACCAACATGCCGGGTGCCGTCGCCCGCACAAGCACACTGGCGCTTTCCACCGTGACCGTCCCATACGGGATCAAACTGGCGAATCAGGGCTTCGTCGAAGCTGTCACGAGTGACGAGGCGCTCGCCAAGGGCGTCAACGTGGCGAACGGCAAGGTCACCCACGAAGGCGTCGCAGAAGCGTTCGGTATGCCGCACATTCCGCTCGATGAGGCGCTTTCGACACACGCCGCGTGACAACGCGTAGTATGGTTATGTCTGAACCGGTCGCGAGCACTGCGGGGGAGGACCACGGTCGGTTTCGCCACGCAAGCGAGGTCTGGCTGACAATAGCTGAACAGGCACTACATATCGTCCAAGGGGGCATTACGTGAAGTCCAAGATCGATGCGTTTCTGGAGTATCTGGAGCGCGAACGAGCATTTTCTGAAAACACGATTTCGGCCTATCGGAACGACCTCAATCAGCTCGCGTCGTTCTTGGCGGACCCACCGGCGGAATCCGGGTTGGGGCCGGTGACCGATATCGACGACCTGCGGGACGGTCATCTCTATGCCTTCGCGGATCACCTGAGCAAGCGGGATTACGCATCTTCGACGGTCGCTCGCAAGATGGCCGCGTTGAAGTCCTTCGCGAATTACCTGCACCGTTCCGAGACGACCAACGAGTTGCTCGGTCGTGAGCTGGTGGTGCCCCGGGTCAAGAAGGCGCGGCCGCGCGCTATCTCTCCGGACGAGGTCGAGCGGCTGCTGGACGCGCCGCTCGCGCAGCAGCCGGCGCGTCCAGAGCAGATTCGTGACCTTGCGATGCTGGAGCTTCTCTACGCGTCCGGTCTGCGCGTCAGCGAGCTGGTCTCGCTCAACGTTGACGACGTCGATTTCGACAACCTCACGCTGCGGCTGCGCGGCAAGCGCGGCAAGGACCGCCAGGTGCCGCTGCCGAAGCGCAGCGTGAAGGCGCTTCAGACTTGGTTGGGCGATCCGCGCAACGCGATTGCCAACCGTGGCGAGACGTCGCTGTTCGTCAACCATCGGGGCAACCGACTGACGCGACAGGGCTTCTGGTTGATCCTCAAGTCCTACGCCAATCAGGTTGGGATTGAGGAGATCACCCCACACACCCTGCGGCACTCCTTTGCGGCGCATGCTGTCGACCGCGGCATGGATCTCAAGGAGCTGCAGCGGCGCCTCGGGCATGTCAGCAGCGTCACCACGCAGGTGTACCAGCAGATGCGCAAGGAGCAGGCGAACGGGTCTGGGAACGTCGAAGGTCGCGAGGTTGACTACGACGATCTCACCCGCGTCCCGGCCGGGGTGGAGTAGCACCGCATGACACAGGACGTCAAGACGCGGGTCGCGACGATGGACAAGGTCGTCGCGCTGGCGAAGCGTCGTGGGTTCGTCTATCCGGGGTCCGATATCTACGGCGGCCTCGCCAACACATGGGACATGGGTCCGCTCGGCGTTGAGCTGAAGAACAACATCAAGCAGCTCTGGTGGTGGACGTTCGTGCAGCGGCGTCGGGACATGGTCGGCCTGGACGCCTCGATCCTCATGCACCCGAAGGTGTGGGAGGCCTCGCAGCACGTGGCGAGCTTCAGCGATCCGCTGGTCGACTGCAAAACGTGCAAGGCGCGCTTCCGTGCCGATCACCTGCTGGAGGAGAAGCTTGGGCGGATGGACGCCGAGGCGCTCACGCCGGACGAGCTGACGGCGGTGCTTCGGGAGGCGAACCTGCCGTGCCCGAACTGCGGCAACCGCACGCTGACCGACGCCCGACAATTCAACATGATGTTCAGGACGACGATCGGCCCGGTCTCTGAGACCGGCACGGAGGTCTACCTGCGGCCGGAAACGGCCCAGGGCATATTCGTGCAGTACAAGAACATCATGCAGACCTCTCGCGTGAAACTACCCTTCGGCGTCGGCCAGATCGGCAAGTCCTTCCGCAATGAGATCACGCCCGGAAACTTCATCTTCCGCGTGCTCGAGTTCGAGCAGATGGAGATCGAGTACTTCATCCGGGAGGCCGAGTGGGAGCAGCACTTCGACAGCTGGGTGGCGGCCATGAGCGACTGGATCGATGCTATCGGTCTCGACCGCGAGCATGTCCGACTGCGCTCGCACAGCGAGCAGGAACTCTCACACTACTCAAGGCGCACAGTCGACTATGAGTACGACTTCCCCGAGCCCATGGGCTGGAAGGAGCTCTACGGGCTTGCCTACCGGACCGATTTCGACCTCCGGCAGCATCAGGAAACCAGCGGCGAGGATTTGACGTACTTCGATCAGGAGTCTCGCCAGCGCTTCCTGCCCCACGTGATCGAGCCGACCTTCGGCGTGGAGCGGACGTTCCTCACTGTACTGCTCGACGCGTACGACGAGGAAATGACCACCGACGTCAACGGCAAGCAGGACACCCGGACCGTGCTTCATCTCGATCCGAAACTGGCACCGATGAAGGCCGCCATCCTGCCACTCGCGAAGAAGCCCGAGCTCACCTCAGTCGCATGGGAGCTTTTCGAGCGCGTGCAGGACGGCCTTGGCCTGATGGTCGACTATGATGAGACCGCCAACATCGGCAAGCGCTACCGGCGGCAGGACGAGATTGGCACGCCGTTCTGTGTAACGGTGGACTTCGACACGCTGGAGGATCAGGCTGTTACCATTCGAGACCGCGACTCCATGGAGCAGGTGCGCGTCGGCCTGTCCGAGGTAGCGAGCTGGCTCCGGGAGCGTATCACCTAGGCGGCTGACCTCACCTGTCGCGACGAGCGGACTGATGGGTGATTACCATCTGAGAGAACTGGAGAACGATGGGGAACGAACACGGGTCCCGCGCAGGGGACCAGCCGAGCAATGTCCACCGGAAGCGTGCCGAGCGTCGTCCGGAAATCGTGAAGCGCCGTCGCGAGCAGCGACGGCGTGAGTTCGAGAAGCAGCAGCGAAACTGGCTAATCCTGCGCATGGTCGCCGGCGTGGTGCTGGTGGCGATCGTTGTGGCGATTGCCTGGTGGGGCTACCAGCAATGGGAGGAATACCAGGTGTCGCAGGATGTCGAGGTCTTCTTCGGCATCGACGACTATGCCGCCGACCACGTTGAGGGCGAGGTGCTCTACGAGCAGGTTCCCCCGGTTGGTGGGCCGCACAACAATATCTGGCAGAACTGCGGGTTCTATGATGAGCCGATCTACAACTGGCACGGCGTCCACTCGCTCGAGCACGGCGCGGTCTGGATCACCTACGACCCGGATTTGCCCGAGGAAGACATCGAGCAGTTGCGGGACCTGGGGAACCAGACCTACGTGCTGGTGAGCCCGTACCCGGGCCTCGAACACCCGGTGGTCGCATCGGTCTGGGGCAAGCAGATCGCCCTCGAAGGGGTCGGTGACGAACGCCTGCGCCCGTTCATCCGCGAGTACCGGACCAATCCCGACAATACGCCCGAACCTGGCGCGCTCTGCAGCCTCGGTGTGGACTACACGATCGACGATGGCTTTAGTGTGCAGTCGGTGCCCGCGGAGGTCTCCGGTGTGGCTGAAACGGATGCCGAAGCGGATGAGCCTGAAGCGATCTCCGACCAGCCAGAGGTGGACGAGTCTACGAGGGATCGGGTCGTGGCCTCGCCCGAGGCTGCCGCGGAGGAGTAATCTCGGACCAGGTTGACCTTGATCAGGAGAACACCGGCGGGCCGGTTACCCAACTGGCCCGCCGGTGTTCTGTGGATACCGTAACGCCTTCGCATATTTGGCATCCGCACCGGTTTCGCCGCACGACCGAGGCGAAACCGGTGGTAGAGTCGAGGAGGCAGTGGAGCAGATCGTGGTGCAGAAACAATCGGGACGTCCATCATGCAAGTGAATCGGGACAAGTTGCTCTTCTTCGGCGTGCTGGCGCTCATCGTCGTGTTGGTTGCCGGTGGCTTCGTCGTCCGGGAGACGTGGGACCGTGCGCCAGGCGAGGACTCCGCCGAGGCGGGATTCCTGCGCGACATGCAGGTGCATCACACGCAGGCGGTGGAGATGGCCATGATCATCCGCGACCGCACCGAGGACGAGCAGATCGAGGCCATGGCAACAGATATCGCCTTCAGCCAGACGTCGCAGATCGGCCAGATGCAGGGCTACCTGCTGATCTGGAACATCAACCCGACGGGGGACGAACCGGCGATGGCGTGGATGGGGCACGAGGTCGAGGGTCGCATGCCGGGCATGGCCTCCGAGGAGCAGATCAACGCCCTGCAGGAGCTTCCGGTCGATCGGGCCGAGACGCTCTTTCTGCAGTTGATGAACCGGCACCACCTCGCCGGGGTGGACATGGCCGAGGCGGTGATCGAGCGCAGCGACAACGACGAAATCGAGGAGCTGGCGGCGTCGATGGTCCGCGTTCAGGCCGCCGAGATCGAGGTGATGAACCAGTTTCTGGCCGAGCGCGGCTACGAGCCGGTGACGCTAGAGAATATGGACGAGATCGACCTGGTGACCGGTGACGTGCCCGACGACGCGAAGGCTGAAGAGCACGGGGGGCACTGATCCAACGCAAGGAACGAGCGACCAACCGCGTGGAGACATGCCGCCCCTCCCTGACAATGGGCGGGACCGATACCGATAGCGAGACTCAGCAACATCCTGGAAAAGACCGCAGTAGGCCATGCTGGGGCCACCCGTGCAGCAGGCGTCGGCCCGGCCGCCGTCCTTGTGGCCGGCCGTGGAGACCGGTGCTCAGATGCGCGGATAGATTCTCACCGATCAACCCACGACCTCGGAAACGGATTAAACCGGATCGTTCTAGCCGCGAGTCTTCATGTCAAGCCCAACGGGACCGACCCTACGGCAGCCTGACCCGAAGCGGCTGCTTGTCCCCAGCGTCGTACTCCGGCTCGTCCTCGGCGATGGTGGCGAGGCCGTCGCGCTCCAGGTCGACGACCAGCTTCTGCAGCCACGCCTGGTCTTCGACCGAGTAGTCTGGCTTGATCATGCGTCCCAGCGCCTCGATCGGCATCGCTGCACCGTTGTGCTCTCGGAGGGCATCAATGATTCGTCCCCGGAAGTAGCGATTCGTCCGCTCGAACGGGACAGGGGCCTTGTTGCGGCTCTTCCGCTCGGCACTGGCCGCCTGGAGGTCGCTGTGGATTGTCGGACGTGCCATGCAGACCGCCTGCGCCGGGCAGATGACACAGGCCGGTGTCCGGGCGGTACACTGCAGCGCGCCGAACTCGATGAGCGCCTGGTTCCATCGCCAGGCGTCTCCATGCGGCAGCGACGCCTGGGCGATCGCGAGGATCTCCCGGTCACGGGCTCGGCGCTCGGGAACGTCGCTGCCGACGAAGACCCGGTGCAGGACTCTCCGGATGTTGGTGTCGATAAAGGGCGCGTCACGCTCGAAGGCGAAGCAGGCAATCGCCCCGGCGGTGTACGGACCGATGCCAGGCAGCGCCAGCAGTTCCTCCACGGTTTCCGGGAACTGACCACCACGCTCGACGACCGCCACGGCGGCCCGCTGCAGGTTGACCGCCCGCCGGTTGTAGCAGAGTCCCTTCCAGAGGCGGATTGCCTCAGCTGTCGGGGCGGCGGCAAGCGCGTAGACATCAGGAAACGCCCGCAGCCACTGGTGATAGTAGGGGATAACGCGATCGACCTGCGTCTGCTGGAGCATAACCTCCGAGACGAGGATGCGGTAGGGGTCGCGGGTCTGTCGCCACGGGAGGTCGCGTGCATTGCCCTCCCACCAGCCGAGCAGGGCCTCGCGGAACGACGCAATCTCTTTGGCAGGTGGCAGCGCGGATTCCCTCATTGGGCAATGTCACTTGGGAAAGGCATGGTTCACGGCTCGAACCGATGTGGAAGGC
>DASYWL010000116.1:0-1841 GCA_035936055.1 Thermomicrobiales bacterium | reverse complement strand
GTGCGGCAGGACGATCGGATGCGGACGCCGGCTCTGCTGTCGTCGAACGGTTACCTCGCCTCCCTCCGCGATGCTGGTGCGCGTGACCCGGTCCTCGGCAGAGCCGGTTGCCGCTGTCGGCAGGTGCTCGGTCACCCGATCCTCGCGCCGCTGGCGGCGGGGCTGGCGTCTGGGCCGATGGACCGGCGAGGGCGAAACGCGGGGATCCTCCGGTGGGCGGGGCGTCATGCGGGGACTCTCCTCCAGTGGCCCTAGCCGGATCAGGGTCGAAGCTGCGAGATCGGAACCTGCTCGCGAACGCGCTTGCGAAACCGCGAAACCTCGTTGATGCCGGTCAACTCCAACATGGTAAATGTACGTACGAAACCGGCGCCAATCGTCGCTGCCACATGGGAGTCGCTGCCGATCGTCACCAGCCGCCCGCCTGCGCGCGGGTAGAGCTCGACGATCTGGGGACCGGGCATGGAGGTGGCCGGAGTTTGCCGCATGCCGGAGGTGTTGATCTCGAAAGACATGCCGCGCGCTATGAGTGTCCTGAAGATGGCATTAAGCGCATCGCGGTATCGAAGCGGGTCGTACGCGTCGGAAAGCTCGGGTCGGTATCGCTTCGGCAGGTCGATATGTCCGAGCGTGTCGAACCAGCCGGTGTCGGCGGCCGCGTGCAGCTCGCTGTAGTACGGCAGGAAGACGTCGTCGAGCGACCGTGTTTCGAAATAGTCCGGGAAGATGATCTCCCCGGCGTCGCCGTAGTGGACCGACCCGATCACGAAATCGAAGTCATGCGCATCGAGGAAGCGTTCGACCTCATCCCTGATCCGCGTGTTGAAATCGACCTCGGCACCGGCGAGGATCGTCAGGCGGTCGCCGAACTGGTCTCTCGCCCCCGCGACCGGTTCGACGTATCCAGCGTAGTCGTAAAAGCCGAAACCCGGGTCGGCCGGCTCGTGGTCGACATGGTCCGTGAACGCGATCTCGGTAACTCCGGTCGCGATCGCGGCTTGGCAGGTCGCCTCGATCGGGGTGTCGCAATCGCCGGAAAACGTCGAGTGGACATGATAGTCGAACATGGGGTCTCACGGCTCCCTGGTGTGCGATGATTTCGGACGTGCCGTCGCTTGCCAGGAGTATGCATAAGACTCCGAGTGCAGCAACGCAGCAAATCCGGGAGCGCGAATGCCGGACATCACCATCGACTATGACGCGATACGGGAGATCCTGCTCGACGCGGGCGGCACGGCGTTCTGGGTGGCCTTCTGGCTCGCCGCTGGTTGGTGGCTCGGACGCCTCACTCGCGACTGGGTTCGCCTCGCCCTCTCCCGCAGGTCGATGGGCTGGAACGGCACGGTGCTGCTCAGCCGGCTCGCCTCGGTGGCCGTCCGCATCGTGGCGGTCCTGCTGGCGCTCAACAGTCTCGGCGTCTCCGGCACGGGCCTGCTGGCGGTCGTCAGCGCCTTCACCGTGGCCATCGGTCTCTCGCTGCAGGACGTGCTGAAGAACTTTTTCGCCGGCATTTACCTGCTGCTGGAGCGGCCGTTTCGTGCCGGGGACCGCATCGTCGTCAGGGACGTCTCGGGCGAGGTCCAAGGCATCGACATCCGTACCACGCTCATCAAGAATCGCGACAATGAGCTGGTGCTGGTGCCGAACGCGACTATCTTCACCGAGATCCTCCGGAACGACTCGTTCTACGGCGTGCGACGGATGGAGCTGACAATCAAGTCGGACAGCCGCTCCGTCCACGAGATCGAGGAGCGCATGCATGCCGCGCTGGAATCGGTCGAGGGCGTCAAACGGCCACTACCCGCCCCGCGAATCCTGGCCAAGGAGGACAGCACGCTCAC
>DASYWL010000115.1:0-4808 GCA_035936055.1 Thermomicrobiales bacterium | reverse complement strand
CGAGTTCTGCCGCCGTCTCGGAGCCAGGCACCGCGCCTGCCTGACAATGTGATCACACCTCATTTTCATCCTCCTGCGCGCTGGAGCTCGTCCTACGGGGCGGGCTTCAGTGTTGGCTGATTCCACAGTGTGGTGGGCGCCACAAGCCCATGGTGCGTTGGCCTGTCGTACACTGCCTGCACGGATTGACGCCTGCAAGGGGTTTCACGATTGATGGCGACCGATAACAGCGAGCACCTCGCCGCCTCGGCGATCGAGCAGATCCAGCAAACGACGTCGCGCATCGTCAGCGCGATCGAGCAAGTGATCGTCGGCAAGCGCGAGGTGATCGAGCTGACGCTGGTCGGCGTGCTGTGCGAGGGTCACGTGCTTCTGGAGGATGTGCCGGGTACGGGAAAGACAATGCTCGCACGCGCGCTGGCGGCGGCCCTCGGCGGGTCGTTCAACCGCATCCAGTTCACACCAGACCTGCTTCCGTCGGACATTACCGGTGCGCTCGTCTTCAACCCGAAGACAACCGAGTTCACGTACCGGCCCGGCCCGATCATCAGCAACGTGCTGCTGGCAGACGAGATCAACCGCGCGGGGCCGCGCACGCAGAGTGCGTTGCTGGAGGCGATGTCCGAGCGGCAGGTGTCAGTCGAACGGGAGCTGGTGAAGCTGCCCCGGCCGTTCTTCGTGATCGCGACACAGAACCCGGTCGAACTGGAGGGGACCTTCCCGTTGCCGGAGGCCCAGCTCGACCGCTTCCTGATCCGCAGCACCATTGGCTACCCAGAGGCGGAGGACGAGCGCCGGATGCTGCGACGGTTTCGAGCGTCCGGACCCCTGGAGTCGGTTCAGCCGGTCACCGATCCTGAGTCCCTGATGGAGCTCGTCGGCCACGTGCAGGACGTCCACGTCAGCCCTGCCGTCGAAGACTACCTGCTCAACCTCGTGCGCGGCACGCGCAACTCGGCGCACATCGAGGTCGGGGCAAGCCCTAGGGCGATCCTGGCACTGGCGCGGGCGTCACAGGCTCGAGCGGCGGTGCAGGGGCGGGGGTTTGTGACGCCGGACGATGTCCGCGAACTGGCGGTGCCCGTGCTGGCTCACCGCGTCATCCCGACCGCCCAGGCAGACCTGCTCGGCAAGGGGCAGCAGCAGCTGGTTGAGGAGGTCGTCCGCGAGACGTCGGTGCCGACCGAGCCGATCGACGCGAGGTAGCCGTTCCCGATGGCCGCGATGGACAACGCCAACTCACGCAGCACGTGGGATCGCTTCACGGCTTGGTGGAACACGCCCAACGTCGGCATTGAGATTCATCGCTGGATGACAGCTGCCGGGGCGCTGGTGCTGTTGGGCATCGTCTTCCTGCAGGCGGCGCTCGTGCTCGTTGGGGTCGGCGTGGCGCTGGTCGCCCTCGCGCTGCGCCTCTGGTGGGACTTCGCCCTCGTGGCGACCACCTACACCCGGAGGTTCTCGACCCGGCGCGCCTTCCATGGCGACGAGGTCACCGTGACACTCGAGACGGTCAATCTCAAACCGCTGCCGGTCACACGGCTCGAAGTCGCCGAGTACGTCACGAAGAACGTTGAGATTCCCGGCCGGGCGCTCGAACGAGCGGAAGTGCCCAACCGCTGGCTCTTCCGCACCCTGTTCAGCCTCGGCTTCTATGAGCGGGTCGATTATCGCTACACCTTCCGCACGCAGCGGCGTGGGTGGTATCGGTTCGGGCCGGCCACCCTGACCGCAACCGATCCCTTCGGCATTGTGCGCCGAAAGCGTCAGTACGAGGCGGTTGACGGAGTGTTGACCTACCCGCGGGTCGTTCCGCTGACGCACGTAATCGTGCCGGCGCGCCAGCCGTACGGCGACTTCAAGCCGCCGCAGTCATTGCTGGAGGACCCGATGCGGATTGCGGGCGTGCGACAGTACGAGGCCGGTGACAGCATGCGCCGCATCCACTGGCGCGCGACTGCGCGCATCGGCGAGCTGCAGACGCGGGTTTCGGAGCCGACGGCGACGCCGATCGCAGCGATCTTCCTCGATACCATCACGTTCTCGCACCTCTGGGAGGGGCAGCAGTCCGACCTGCTCGAGCTGGCCGTGGTGGTGGCGGCCTCGCTGAGCGCACAGCTGCTGGAGGGACGCTACCAGGTCGGCATGTACGCCAATGCGCCGATCCCGGAAGTATCGCGCTCGGTGCGCATCGCGCCGGGTCGGCGGCCGGGACAGCTGGCGCATATCCTCGAGCGACTGGCAATGATCGCGCCGGCGTTCGGTGCCCGGATTGAGCAGATGATGACGGAGGAGATCCCGCGGTTGCCCTGGGGCGCGTCCATGGTGGTGGTCACCTGTCGTGTGACGCCGACGATGCAGCGGATGCTGCTCCGCCTGGCGCGGTCGACCGGGAACCAGCGAGTGGTGCTGGTCGCGATCGGCGACCGCCCCGAGCTGCTGCCTGAGCTTCGACGGCGGGTGCCGGTCTACCACTTGGGAAGACAGGAGCGATGGGATGAGCTCGAACAGATCACCCTCCAACCCCTCGTCTGAACGGCCTCGGCGCCGTCGACGGAGCCGGGCATGGCGGCAGTGGCCGGAACTGGTGCTGCTGCCCGCGCTGGTTGCGGTGGTGCAGGTGCTCGCGATCACACCGCTGCTGTACCTCTTCTTTGGGGAAGCATTCGGCCTGACCGGTGGCCGACCGGTGATGTGGCCGGGTGGCATCGCCCTGCTCGGCTTGGTGGGATTCTGGTCGGCGAAGGCGGTCCAGCGTATCACCACGGATCCCAATCTCTTTCCGATTGCGCTCGGCGTGGCGTGGCTGCTGTCCGCTGCCGTGTGGATCGGGCTGGAGCCCGCCTATGGGCTGCAAGGCCTGCTGGCAGAGCCAGGATCACTGGTTGGCTCCCGGGGATACCTGATCGCCCCGCTGCTGCTTTCGCTCGCCGTCTGGTGGCACGGCATCCGGTACGCGACGGTCGATTACCTGCTGACGGCGGAGGAGGTCCGCGGAAGCACATGGCGTTCGTGGCTCGTCCTGATCGGGTCCCTGGTGCTCTCCGCGATGCTGGACAACGAGGCGGGGCAGTCTGCGTTGTCTACCACCCCATTTGTGGTGCCGGCGCTAATGATCGCGTCGGTAGCGCTGGTTGCGGCGGCGGAAATCCATGCCGCACGCGTGCAGATCGGGCACGCCGGTGGGCGGCCGCCAACGTGGTCGCGCTGGGGACGGCTGGTCGGTGGCGCCGGCATGGTGATTCTGGTGATCGCCGTGCTCGTGCTGCTGGTGCTCACACCCGGCGCATTCTCGGCAATGATCGCGGGGATCGTGACGGTCCTGCGGGCCGTCGGCCAGCTGGTGCTCTGGCTGCTCTACGGGGTGTTCTACATCCTGTACTACGCCTTCTACGCGCTCTCCGAGATCTTCCGGGCGCTGTTCGACGTCGAGTTCGGCCCCATGGAACCGCCGGAACAGGCGCCCGGCATGCCAGGCGAGCTCGGACCGTTCGAGCAGCGGGAGGACCAAGGGCCGTGGGAATACGCGGAGTTGGTCCGCTGGCTGCTGCTGGGTGGGCTGGTGGTGTCGGTCATCTTCCTGCTCTTTCGTGTATCGCGACGCGGGCAGCCGGAGGAGGATGTCCCAGTCGGTGACGAGGAGCGCAGCAGTGTCTTCAGCGCCGACCTGGCGAAGGCGCAGCTGAGGAACCTCTTCCGGCGTGGGCATCGAGGGTCGCGGTTGCGGCGGCTCGACCTGGAATCGGAGCCGAGCAGCGTGCGCGACACCTGGCGCTACCTGCAGGTGTTGGCGCTGCGGCAGGAGGTCGGTCGCCAGGAGACGGAAACGCCGCAGGACTTCGTCGCGAGGTTGCGGGCGGTCTGGTCGGGCACCGGCGGCTCGCTCAACGATCTGGTGCAACGCTACGAACGGAGCCGGTACGGGGACATCGAAAGCGAGCGCGATACCACGGCCGCCCGGGAGGACTGGGCGGACATCTACCGGCGACGCCGGGAGCGCGGCTCGGACACCTCGTGAGGGTCAACGATCGAAGATCGGTAGAAGCCCTTCTTGGACAAGTTCGCCAAGGGTTGCACGCAGGCGGGGTATCTGGTGCACGGAGACGAGCCGGAGAACCGCGCAGTCGGCAGCGGCATATCCTCAGGTGGACGCGATTACGAAGGTTGACATAGCGCCATATGGTGTTGATCGGAAGTCACGTCGATCGGCGCGCGCCGTGGCATCCCACGTGCGAAGAATGACCTGAAGGGGCGAGACGCCCCAGACGTGAAGCAAGATTGCCTAAGGAGGGACACATGGCCCAGCAGAAGCGCAACGCTGAGAACGTAACCGGTGTTAGCAACGTCACCTACGACCTGATGTCCGTGCTGACGAACAAGCTCGAGGGCATCGCGGCGACCGAGGTGTACAAGCAGGACGCGCAGGGCGACCAGGAGGCGCTGAAGGCCTTCGAGGAGATGGAGGAGCGCGATCGCAAGGATGTCGAGCGGCTCCGCGATCTCGTCGCCACCAGGCTCGGCAAGTAGCTGCCAGCCGACAAGAAGGCGGACGAAACGGCCCTGGGTGTTCTCACCGGGGGCCGTTCGCTACGTGCTGTCAGCCCGATCGGTGGCAGCCGCATCCGCGACATGGCTCACGAGCAGTTTGTCAATGCGATGACCATCCATGTCGGCGACCTCGATGCGGTACCCTTCGTGGTCGACATACTCGCTCTCCTCGGGAATGTGCCCAAGCTGCTCGATGACGAAGCCGCCCAGCGTCTCGAAGTGCCCATCCTCCTCGCCGGGAAGCTCGTCGATGTCGAGCA
>DASYWL010000114.1:0-2575 GCA_035936055.1 Thermomicrobiales bacterium | reverse complement strand
CGACTGATGCTGCAGGAGCGCAGTTCAGGCGTGGTGGTGGTACTGCTTGGTGCGAGCCTGTGGGGGACGATTGGCACCACCTACGCGCTGATTCAGGAGCGGGTCGCCGTCGACGATGTGACACTCGTGACGCTGCGCGCGGCCGTGATCGCCGTTGCGTGGTTCGCGGTTCACGACCGAGGGGCATTCACGATTCGCTCCTCGGACCGAGGCCCGATGGTCGTCTTCGGACTGGTGAGCGTCACGGCATTCTATCTGGCGCTAGTCTACGCATTCCGGTATTCCAGTGTCGCCGTCGGGACCCTGCTGCTCTACCTTGCGCCGGCGCTCGTGACGCTGGGAGCGGCACTGTGGTTCAACGAGCCGCTCACCCGAGTGAAGGTTGGCGCGCTGCTGCTCTCGTTTACGGGGTTGCTGTTGATCGTCCAAGTATACCGACCAAGTGGGTTGGGCATCGACTGGCTCGGCATTGCGTTCGGGCTGGCGGCGGCGGTGACCTACGGTAGTTACAGCCTGATCGGCAAGCCGCTGATGGCGCACTATCGGCCGGCGACGCTGCTAGTCTGGAACCTCTCGATCGGGGCGGCAGGGCTGCTGGTCATCAAGCTGGTCGTCTCGCCGATGTCGTGGCCGTCGCTGGTCGAGAGTTCCGGAATTGCGTTATACACCGGACTGATGCTGTCGGTCCTGCCGGTCGGGCTCTACACGGTTGGCTTGAGCCGGCTCCCTTCGTCGGAGGCAAGCATCCTCGCGACGGTCGAGCCTGTGGTCGCGATGGTACTGGCGACCTGGCTGCTGGATGAGCGTCTCGGCCCCGGCCAGCTCATCGGAGCTGCATGCATTGTCGGAGGTGTGGTGCTGCTCACGGTGTCTGGGCGGCGACTGCTCGGGCGGTGGCACGCGGCTTGGAGCCGGGGAGCGGCACGACGAACGGCCCGAGGGTGACCCCCGAGCCATTCGTCGTTACGTAGCTGAGGAGCGGCGCTAGTCGCCGGCGACGAGCACCGGCTCGTGGGCGGCGATCGGGCAGGTACCGGTGGGGCAGACGCCATCGACGATGTGCCGCCGGAATTCCTCCTCGTACCACTGGATCATGCCCATCAACGGCACAGGCGCGACCTGGCCGAGACCGCAGAGCGAGAGCTCGATCACGTGTTGGCTCGTGCGCTTGATCAGTGTGAGATCATCCAGGGTGCCCCGGCCAAAGCGAATCCGATCGAGAATTTCGACGAGTGCCGGGTTGCCGAGGCGGCAGGGCACACACTTCGCGCATGACTCGTAGCGGTTGAAGGCGGTGAGGTAGCGAGCGAAATCGACAACGCAGACATTCTGGTCAAAGATCACCCAGCCGCCAGATCCGAGCATGCCACCGACGTCGGAGAGCGAGTCAAAGTCGACAGGGATGTCGAGATGTTCGGGCGTCAGGGGCCCGGCGGAGACACCGCCGGTCTGGACGCCCTTGAACTCGGACCCCTCGCGCATTCCGCCGAAGATGTCATTGAAGAGATGGTTGAGGGTGACTCCCATTGGTACCTCGACGACGCCGTGGCGCTTGAGAGGCCCCTGCACCGTCATCAGCTTGGTGCCCTTGCTGTTCTCGGTGCCGATGGCGGCATACCACTCGCCGCCATTCACGATGATGTCCGGGATGTTGGCGAGCGTCTCGGTGTTGTTGGCAACAGTCGGCCGCTTCCAGAGCCCTTCCTCGACGGATCGGGGCGGCTTGGTGCGCGGCTGGCCCTTCACCCCCATGACGGAGTACATCAGCGCCGAAGCCTCGCCGCAGATGTAAGCGCCACCACCGGTGCGGACCCGGAAGGCGACGTCGTGGCCGGTGCCGACCACGTTCCTGCCAATCAGGCCAAGACGCTCGGCGTCGGCAACCGCCTTGCGGAAGCGCCGGATCGCAAGCGGGTACTCGCCGCCGATGTAGTTGTAGCCACGTTCGGCGCCGCAAACGATACAAGCGATGAGGATGCCCTCGAGTACGCGATGCGGGTCGGCCTCGTGGAGGTGACGGTCCTTGTAGACGTTCGGCTCGCCCTCGTGGGAGTTGCAGACGATGAACTTCGGGCGCGCCTTCGCCTTGCGGCCGGACGCCCACTTGATGCCCGCCGGGAAGCCGCCGCCGCCACGTCCTCGCACGTTGGCAGTGGTCACTTCTTCGATCGCCTCATTGGCCGTCATCTCGAAGAGCACCTTGAAGTACCCGTCGTAGGCGCCGCGGCCGATCGCATCCTCTATGGAGTCGGGTTCGATCACGCCCGCGTTGCGGGTGATGATCTGCCGCTGGTTGCTGAAGAATGGATCATCGGCGAGCGACGGGATGCCATTGAAGCTCTCTGGGGCGCGCACGCCAACCGCGAGGTCATCACGGGCGCCCGTCAGCACGGCGCCCACGTCGTCCGGCGAGACCTTGCCGTAGACCACTGGCGGTTCGCCGGGTCGCTTGACCTCGATCCACGGCTCCATCCAGAAAGCGCCGTTGCCGCTGACCTCGCGAACAACAGTGTTGGCGCTCTGGTGCGTGCGGGCGGCGGCGAGCACCTCGAGCGCACCCTTGGCGATCGAGCTG
>DASYWL010000113.1:0-1850 GCA_035936055.1 Thermomicrobiales bacterium | reverse complement strand
GTAGAGGATGCGGCTCCAGATATCCCGCCCGAACACGTCGGTTCCCATCGGGCCCGCCTCGCCCGGCGATCTCAGCCGCTCGATCGGCTGCATGTCGGTCGGGTCGCCGGTCGCCAGCCACGGCGCCAGCAGCGCCGCCAGCACGATCAGCACCAGCAGGAGTCCAGCGATCGCGCCGGTCAGGTGGTGTCGCAGCAGCGCGCTGATGACGCGCCTCGGGTCGCGGGAAGGCCGTTCCGTCGCCATCAGCGCACCCGGATCCGCGGGTCAACCAGCCCGTAGACGACGTCCGCGAGGGTGTTCATCGCCACGAACGCGGCGGCGATGAAGAGCGTCGTGCCCTGCACCACCGGATAGTCGCGCTGCAGCACCGCATCGAGCGCCAGCCGCCCGATCCCGGGAATGGCGAAGATCTGCTCGATGATCACCGTTCCCCCGAGCAGGTATCCTGTCTGGATGCCGACCACCGTGATCACCGGCACCAGCGCGTTGCGAACGGCGTGCCGCATCACCACCGCCCGGTCCGGAAGCCCTTTGGCGCGGGCGACCATCAGGTAGTCCTTGCCGAGCTCCTCCAGCACCGATGACCGCATCATCCGCATCGCCGACGCGGCCAGCAGCGCTCCGAGCGAGATCGCCGGCAGAGCCAGGGACTTGAGGTTGCCCGCGATATCCTCGCCGAGCGGCACGAAGCCGGTGGTCGGCAGCACCGGCCAGCGCGTCGAGACGAACAGCACGAGGAAGGTGGCGATCAGGAAGTTCGGCACCGAGAGGCCGAGCAGGCCGATCACGCGCAGCATCACATCCCAGGGACCGTCGCGGTTCACCGCCGCGACGATCCCCGCCGGGAGGGCGATGACGAGCGAGACGACCGTCGCCAGCAGCGTTAGTTCCAGCGTGGCCGGCAGGCGGCCGACGATCTCCTCGACAACCGGATCGCCGGTGCGCAGCGAGTCGCCCAGGTCGCCCTGCAGCAGGTTGCCGAGCCAGCGAAGGTATTGCACCGGCAGCGGCGCGTCGAGCCCGTAGCGCTCGGCGATGACCTCGCGCTGCGCCTCGCTCACCTCCGGGCCGATGCCGATGGCGACATCGACGAAGCTGCCGGGGATCATGTGCATGGCGCCGAACACCAGGATGGAGATGCCGAGCAAGGTCGGCACGACCACGGTGGCCAGGCGCCGGATCAGGAAGCCGAGCATGCATCTCTACGAGTTCGATACAAGCAATGCCAGCCCAACTCAGGAAGCCTTGAGCTCCGACGCAGGGATCGGCCGGAGGAGGCGGTACAGTGACGCTCCATCGAGAAGGATCATGGTGTCGTCATCATCCCCACCAAGTTCGAGCGTGAGCACGAGGTCCATAACCTGCTGTTTCAATTGAGCAGTCGGGAAGGTCCTGTCGAGATCAGCCAATGCGTCCGGGATGGATTCATAGGCGCCCAGGAAATTCGCGCTGTCCGAGTCCCAGAGTTCGAAGCACGGTTTCACGGTGGACTCCCTGTACGATCGTTCCAGCCCGATCACATCGCGGACATAGCTTAGCAGTTCTTGTGGATCGCCCCAGAGCGTGACGTGCCCACGCTTCTCCCCCGTCCGCTCCCACCGGACATTCGCGCCATCCGGAATCTCGAGAACGGCCACATGGGTCTTGCCTCGCAGCACTTTGGCCCGATTGTGCGCTTGCGCCATCGTGTTCTGAACCGACACTCCTCCTGCCCAAACCTCTCGATTCGCTTCATTCAACAGGGGCCTGCCGAGCGCCTTGTACGACATGACATCCCGGAGAGAGGGCGGATTGCCTTCGACCAGACGATAGAACAAGCGAGACATGCGACATTCTGCTCACTATGC
>DASYWL010000112.1:0-3755 GCA_035936055.1 Thermomicrobiales bacterium | reverse complement strand
AAGGCGCGGTGCGGCCGCGTGCCGGTGTCCAGGCAGCGCAGCAGGTGCGCCACAGCGCGCTCCTTCGTCTCCATCGCGTCGATGTGCGGCGCCTCTCGGTAGCACGTAAAGACGTCGATCTGCGAGACGAGCCGGTCGCTGACATTCCCGTGCAGGTCCATGCCAGCCGAGATGACGCAATCCGGCCCGACGATCTCCCGAATCGCGGACGCGAGATCGCCCTCGGCATCGTCCATGCCGACCACGCTCATCGCGCCGTGGACATCGTAGAAGAAGCCGTCGAGCGGCAGGACCTGGCGGACCCGATCCAACAGCTCACCCTTCATCGTGGCGTAGGCGTCGGCGGTTACCTGTCCGCCGGGGAGCGCTCGTGCCTTGAGACATGGGACGAATTCGATATCGTCGCGATCGCGACACGTCCAGTTCGGCAGGTAGGGGTACATCTCCTGCATCTCGGAACCGCGTCGAATGCGGAAGTCATCAGTCGTGCTGTGCAGTGGCGAGAAAGTGCTGCTCTCGATGGCGATGCCGCCGATCCCGATTCGATAGCGCGCTGAAAGTGATGCCACGGCAGACCCTGCTCCTCACAAACGATGGGCGTCTCAACTACCGCGGAGTACCCTATCCGAGAAGCGGGCAGGGCACAACGGGTAAGGGTAAGGCAATGAGTGGTGTGTCGCCGGGGTCGCGAAGCTCGCGACGTGGTTCCCGGGTCGGGACATCGCCTGCGTGCTGCTCGCGAATCAGGACTGCGACGTCTGGGCGATGCAGCGGGAGCTCAACCCGCTCCTCAGTAACTGGTACCGCGCAGGGTGACATGCGGAAAACGGCGGAGGACCACTCAAGCTGTCATTTCGAGCGAATCGACGCAGCCGCGAAGTCGAGAAATCTCTTGTGCAGCGATCGTCAACGATCGCATCCTGTCCTCACCTTCGCGAGAGATTCTCTCCACTCCGCACGCTTCGCGTGCCTCGGTCGAAACGACACGTAGCGGTTTCCCCTACGATGATCGTGGCTCCCACGTCACCGTCTCGCCGTCCTCGGGGATTCGGACCCGGCCGAGGGCGACGCCGAGCTCGGGCAGCGTCTCCCGGTAGTGCTGTCGCGTCTCCAGGCAATGGTTAATCGCCTCCAGATGCACCACGATCAGCAGGGCATCCGGTGCCGCCTTGTGGACCTTCGCGACGTCCTCCGCCGTCATCACGATGGGGTCGCCCTCCAGGAACCGCGCGCCGCTCGCGTTGAGCACGATCACCTCCGGCAGGTGCGTGGCGATCATCTCCGACATCTCCTCGCACCAGATCGTGTCACCCGCCACGTAGACCCGGGGCTCTCCCTGTGCCAGGAAGACAAACCCGGACGCCGGCGCCATCGCCAGGCCGATCGCGCCGGTCCCATGCTGCGCGATGGTCCGCATCAACGTCACGCCATCGAGTTCCGCTTCGTGCTCGATCCCACGAACGTCGCTGAACCCCTTCTGGCGCAGCCGCTCGGCGTCCTCCGATTGACACAACAGCGGCAGGTCGTGGTCGAGGGTCCGCTCGGCCGTGCCGTCGAAGTGATCCGCATGCAGGTGCGTGACCACCAGCGCGTCGGGTGAGGCAATCAGCTGCTCCCACCCGTCGGGCAGGTCGACGAGCGGATTCTGCTGCTGATTCGGGGTGTTCCTAATGGCCGGCCGGGCGTGGGCCGGGTCCAGCATCGGGTCGATCAGGAACCGGCGACCGCCGATCTCGAACACAGCGGTCGCGTGTCGGACGAGGGTGTAGTTCATGGTCGCCTCCCTCCTGCTTCGATCCGGTCGGTGTGGACCGAGGGTAGCACGTCCGCGACATTGGCTCGTTCGTGTGGCATGGGCATCACATCCTGCCCCTCGTGCGGCGCCTGCCGGATACAATGGACCTCAGGACAATCGCGTCTGAACACACGTGGGACTCTCCCGCCAGGAAAGGTTAGGACATGGCGGCCGAAACGACGAAGTATGCGCTGAGTGAGGGTCGTATCCCGACAGCCTGGTACAACATCACAGCCGATCTCCCGGTCGCGCCCGTACCACCGCTGCACCCCGGCACCAAGCAGCCGATCGGCCCGGACGACCTCGCGCCGCTTTTCCCGATGGCACTGATCGCACAGGAGGTGGCGACGGACCGGTACGTCCAGATTCCGGACCCGGTCCGCGATGTCTATCGCCTCTGGCGCCCGACCCCGCTCTACCGAGCACACCGGCTCGAGAAGGCGCTCGATCTGCCCGCCGGCGTCAGGATGCTCTACAAGTACGAGGGCACCAGCCCGGCCGGCTCCCACAAGCCGAACACCGCCGTTCCACAGGCGTACTACAACGCCGAGGCGGGCGTGAAGCGCATCACGACCGAGACCGGTGCCGGCCAGTGGGGCAGCTCGCTGGCGATGGCGTGCGCCTTCTACGGCATCGAGCTCAAGGTCTATATGGTCAAGGTGTCGTACGAGCAGAAGCCGTACCGCCGCGCGCTCATGGAGACGTGGGGCGCGACCTGCGTGCCTAGCCCGAGCACGGACACCAACGCTGGCCGCCAGATCCTCGAGGAGACGCCGGATTCCACCGGCTCGCTCGGCATCGCCATCTCCGAAGCGGTCGAGGACGCCGCCAGCCGCGAGGACACCAGGTACTCGCTCGGATCGGTGCTCAACCATGTGCTGATGCACCAGACGGTGATCGGCGAGGAGGCATTGGAGCAGCTCGACATCGCTGATGCCTGGCCGGATGTCGTAATCGGCTGCGTCGGCGGCGGCTCCAATTTCGCTGGGCTTACCTTCCCCTTCGTCCGGGAGAACCTCACCAACGGGAAGAACGTTCGCATCCTCGCCGTCGAGCCGTCGGCCTGCCCGACGCTCACGCGTGGCGTTTACGCCTACGATTTCGGCGACACTGCCGGCTTGACCCCGCTGGTCAAGATGCACACGCTGGGGCACACCTTCGTGCCGGCTGGGATCCACGCCGGTGGCTTGCGCTACCACGGCTCCGCGCCGCTGGTGAGCCTGCTGCTGGACCAGGGACTCATCGAGGCGACGGCGGTCAACCAGCTCGCCGCGTTCGAGGCCGCGGTGCAGTTCTCCCGCACTGAGGGCATTGTCCCGGCACCGGAGTCGGCCCACGCCGTCCAGCAGGCGGTCGCTGAAGCGCTTACCGCGAAGGAGGCCGGCGAGGACAAGACGATCCTCTTCGGGCTCTCCGGCCACGGCAACTTCGATCTCGCCGCCTACCAGAACTACCTGGCTGGCAAGCTGACCGACTACGAACATCCTCAGGAGGCGATCGACGAGGCACTCCAGCACCTCCCCGACGTCTCCGGCGTCGCTGCGGACTAGCCGTGATCGCGTATAAAGGTCCGGGTGGGTTCCTCCACTCGGGCCTTCTTGGTTGCATCCACTCGCAGCCCGGTGCCTCAAATGGCGGGTTCGAATGGACGTCGGCCAGTAGGCCGCACGGCTTATCTGACGATCCGGTCGAAGCACCTATGCTGCCACCAAGTGAGCCGGCCCCGGTGAGACCAAGATCTTACAGGACAATGCGACATGTCAGTCCCGGTCTACACGTTGAGTTGAGCAACGATTGCTTCCAGCCAGCATCAGGTCATCGCTTCGGAACCGCGGTGTCGAAGCGCTGCGAGGCCTTGGCGGGCAGGAAGCGCAGTTTCTCCAGATGCCAGAGATTGCGCGGAACGGAGTTGTTGAAGAGCTGAATCTTGGCATCGAGCTGCTTCGCCCGCTCGAGGTAC
>DASYWL010000111.1:0-4476 GCA_035936055.1 Thermomicrobiales bacterium | reverse complement strand
GCCAACCACTCCTCGGTGCCGGTCCGCGTGCAGCAATCGCGCCGTTGGGACGGTCGGGCGGGAGACATGCCCGCGACCGCAGATCGTCGGTGGTCCAACACTTGGCCAAGCGACGCGCCCGGCATCCGACAGGAGGAGCGGGCGTCTCGCCAAAGCGAGGTGCAGCAGGCTCGGGAACGTCACCGCTCACATCACCGGGGAGGGTCTGGGCGCGCCGAGGAAAACGGTGGCAGCCGCTGAGCGACCTCATCCAGCGCCAGGTAGCGTGATTCCGGAACCGGGGATCGCGAAGCTTACCGGTGCGTCGCGGAAGAGCCGAATCGGGCGGTCACCGTCCCTGTCCATTTCGTCGAAAACTGCGGCGTCCGCTGGCGCTGCGATGGTGATGCCTGACGGTGTCGGTGGGAGTGTGTCCAGATCCTCATCCAACACGATGATGACCGCTGCCGCTTTGTGGATTGCTGTGAGCAGCGGCAGCGCGCTGGCCTCCGGCACGATGGTGATCAACCGTCCCCGTAGCGGACCTCGAGATACCACTCCTCGAACGGTGTGGCTGCCGTGCGCCAGGCGCCGGCCAACAATCGCCAAGTCGCCGATCTTGATCTGGCGATCGGCAAAGCCGATTTGAGGATATGCGGTATCCGGATCCGTGGCCATGACCTACGCCAGCCTCCAGCGCTCCTTCATGTCCGTCGAGAGCGCTTGGAGCGTCGCATCGGGAGCGAGCAGGACATCGACGCGCTGTCGCGTGAATCCGGTGACCAGTTGGGTGAGTTCGCGCTGCCGCTTGGCATCATCGGAATGGAGCAGCAGGACACGCTGGAGCTGATGCTCGACGAGTGCGGCGAATCCCGAGCGGTTCCAGACGATGGTTACACCGGCCGCCGGTCGTCACTTGATGCCTCGCCGAGTGCCAGCCCCCATGCGGAGCCGAGCAGGGCGCCGCCGACTGCCGACACGATGACCTGCCGGCGGCTGAGTCGTGCTGAACCGTCACTGGTCATCGGCGCCCTCCCAGCGCGACAGAAGACAAGCCGTGATCGCCTGCACACCGATCGAGGAAAGCTGGGCCTGGATGTCCCGAGCTTGCTCTTGGCTAAGAGCAAGGGTGTAGTGGGTCGGTCCCGCGCCGGTCAGCGCCACGAACGGAAAGCCGGCCTCCCGCAGGCCTCTTCGCCAGATCTCGAGCTCCGGATGGATTCGGAGGAGTGCTCGCTCGAAGACGTTGAATGGCGCGGAGGTGGGTACGGTTGGGAGATTCTCCGCAATGCGCCCCGCCCTGCTGCCGTCCGACCACCATGCTGGATCAATAGCGCTGTACATCGTACGGGTCTTTTCAGGGATTTCGAGGTCCGGCATCGCCAGCACTACCCAGACATCCCTGGCTGATCGGGGCAGCGGTGAGAGCGCCTCTCCACGACCGGCCGCGAGCGCGACAGGACCGTTGAGAAAAAACGGCACGTCGCTGCCGAGGCTGACGGCGAGATCCGCTGCATCGATCTCGGCGGTGGCGAGTTCGGGCGAGAAGGCGCGAAGTGTCGCGGCGGCGTCGCTGCTTGCACCTCCGAAGCCAGCAGCAGCGGGAATCCGCTTCACGATCGAGATCCTCTGGGGCGGGATGTCAGCGCCTGCTTCTCGCATCGCTGATAGCGCCTTCGTGACCAGATTCGCCTCACTCGGGATATCCTCGGTATCAGGCTCCAAGCGCAGGGAGTCATATGATTCGGACGCCGAATCGAAAACCAGCTCGTCGAAGAGCGAGATTGCAGCCAGGACGGTTCGCACCTCATGGTAGCCGTCGCGTCGTTTCCCGAGGATCTCCAGACCCAGATTGATCTTGGCCGGCGCATCAATCTTTCGTACACTCATGCTTCGGCGACCTCAAGCCGAGCCAGACGCAGCCAATCTTCGAAGGCGAGTGCCTGCGGCCGCAGCGAGGCGTCGATTCCGATTGCCGCAAGGCGCTTCACGAAGTCAGGCTTGTCCATGCCGACCTCGGGTGCGAGCGAGTTCGACAGGGTTTTCCGCTTCTGCTGAAAGGCGACGGTCGCCAGCTCGAAGAGTCGGTCTCGCTCGCGCGCGGTGAGGAGCTGCTCCGCACGAACCCGCAGCCGGACCACCGCCGAGGTGACCTTGGGTACCGGGTGGAACGCCTCCTTCGGGACGGTAAAGAGGTACCCAGGCACGGTGTAGAGCAGGATTGCCAGCGCCAGGAGTGAGAGATCCCCGGCGCTGGCTGTCATGCGCTCGGCGACCTCCCGCTGCACCATCACCACGAGCTCCTCGGGAGGATGTCCCGACTCAAGGAAGTGCCGGATGATGACCGTGGCGACACTGTAGGGGAGGTTGGCGACGATGCGGTAGGGCTTGTCGCGAGCGAAGAGTTCGGTCGGATCGACGACTGTAGCGTCCCCATCGATGAGTCGGAATCGCGGGTGGTCCCCGAAGTGGTCCCGAAGACGGGACGCGAGGGTGTCGTCGAGCTCGATGGCCGTCACGTCCGCCCCGCGGGCAAGCAGCTCCTCGGTAAGAATGCCCAGACCGGGACCGATTTCCAGTAACGGGACACCATCGCCAGCTCGCGCTGCCTCTGCTATCCCGGAGACCACCTCGTCATCAAGCAGGAAATTCTGACCCTTCGATCGGGACGGCCGCACGCCCCATTGACGCATTCGCCGGACCCAGTCCTCTCGTCCTCCGGGTTCGCTCATCGCAGGAGCTGCTCGGCGGTAAAGACGACGCCGGATCCGTCGGTTACGTCGCCGACCCGCCAAAGCGGCTCCCCCGACCGATAAAAGGCGCTCTCAAACTCCTCGGCGGCAGAGGCGGGCACGGCGAAGAGCAATCCTCCCGAGGTCTGCGGGTCGAACACGAGGGATTGCAAGGGATCCTCTGGCCCCGCTTCCACCCGCACGCCATTGGCGATACCGGTGAAGTGCGTGCGGTTGCTATGGAGCCCGCCAGCGCCGACCCCCGCATCGGCGAGGTCGGCGGCGCCGTCGATCAGCGGCAACGCGTTCAGCGCGAAGCGCAGCGCGACACGGCTTCGCTGTGCAACCTCCCAGGCATGACCGGCGAGGGCGTAGCCGGTGATGTCAGTCGCCGCGTGTACAGAATGCTTGACGGCGATATTCCGGGCATACAGGTTGAGCCGCATCATCAGCTCGATGGCAGGCTGGAGTTCGCCTCGGCCGATGCGCTCCTGCTTCGCTGCAGTGGTCAGCAGGCCGGAGCCAATCGGCTTGGTGAGAAAGAGGACGTCGCCGGGCTGCGCGCCTGCTTTTGTCCAGAGGTGATCGGGATGAACCATGCCGGTCACCACGAGCCCGTACTTCGGCTCATCGTCCGTGACGGTATGCCCGCCGGCGATCACACCGCCCGCTTCCGTCATCTTGTCAGCGCCGCCCCGGAAAATCTCGGAGAGGATCGCGAGGTCGAGGCCTTCCGGGAAAGCCGCGACGTTGAGGCCCATCGTCACTGTTCCACCCATTGCGAACACGTCGCTCATGCTGTTGGCAGCAGCAATCGCCCCGAACTCGTACGGGTCGTCAACCACGGGCGCAAAGAAATCGATGGTCTGCACGAGCGCGACTTCGTCGCTCAGGCGCAGCACGGCTGCATCATCGGAGGTCTGGAGTCCGACGATGAGGTCCGGATGGGTCGCGATGGTGAGTGGCTGCAGAACCTGCGCCAATGCGCCCGCGTCGAGCTTCGATGCTCAGCCAGCGCAATTGGCGAGTGTGGTCAGTCGAATCTGCTCACGATCGTGCATTGGTCTTCCTGTACAGTTCCTGACACGTCGCCCACACCGGGCGCGTACGATTGGACGATAGACCACGACACCCCGGGCGTCCAACCCCTACGCACCGACGCGAGGAAGCCGATGATTTACCAGACCGCCGACGCAAGCCATCAAGCCGGCGTCACCTACCATCTCGTTCCGGCCCCGCTGTGGCTCGAGCGCGGCGGGGGGCCGCGTATTTGCCGGAGTCCTTTGATGCCAACGGCTTTATCCACTGCACCAATGGGTTCGAATCGCTCTGCAACGTGGGCAACATGTTCTGCACGGCTGATAGTCGCGACTACCTCGTGCTGGCGCTCGACGTCACGAAAATCTCCTCCGAGGTGCGGTATGACCATCCCGAGCGAATCTATCCGCACATCTACAGACCGATCAACGCCGAAGCCGTGATTGGCCTGATGGACGTCGAGCGGAATGCCGACGGCACCTTCATCGGATTCACTGAGCGGTAGGGCCGGAAGGTGCAGGGGACAGGAATGAGCGCCGCTCATGTTTAGATGGTTCGCATGCACGGTCGTTCGGCACAAGTGGCTGGTAGCAGTCTTCTGGATCGCGCTCGTGCTCGTGTCGGTGCCGTTCGCCCTCGACGCCGAGGATCCGCTCGAGGTTGGCGGATTCTCATCTGACGAGACCGAGGCCAGCCGAACGATCCGTGCCGTGCAAGACCGGTTGGG
>DASYWL010000110.1:0-1535 GCA_035936055.1 Thermomicrobiales bacterium | reverse complement strand
GTTGCCATTACCGTCATCCAAGCACAGGGAGAGGATGGAGCCGCATGAGCATCGTCCTCGTCGTCAACTCCGGCTCCTCCTCGATCAAGTACCAGCTGATCGAGATGGAGAACGAAACGGTCCTCGCGAAGGGGCTCATCGAGCGGATTGGCACTCCCCGCGGGATCGCGACCCACACCGACCCAAGCGGAGAACAGCACGTGCTGGAGCGGCCAGTGGCCGACCACATCGCCGGGTTCGAGCTGATGATCGACGCCTGCGACGATTACGGCCCGAATCTCTCCACCGTTCCCATCGTCACCGTCGGTCACCGAGTGGTGCAGGGCGGCGCCCGCTTCATCGTGCCGACAGTCATCGACGATGAGGTGGTGACAACGATCGAGGAGATCAGCCCGCTGGCGCCGCTCCACAACCCGCCGAACCTGCTTGGCATCCAGGCAGCCCGCCAGGCCTTCCCGGACATCCAGCACGTTGCCGTCTTCGATACCGCCTTCCACCAGACGCTGCCCGAGGAGGCGCGGACCTACGCGATCGACGCCGACCTCGCGCAGCAGTACCAGATTCGACGCTACGGCTTCCACGGAACGTCACACAAGTACGTCTCCGAGCGAGCGGCGGAACTCCTCGGCCGGCCGCTGGAGGCGGTCAATTCGATCATCCTGCACATCGGCAACGGCGTGTCGGCAACAGCCGTGCAGGGTGGCAGGTCCGTCGAAACGTCGATGGGCCTGACGCCGCTGGAAGGAATGGTGATGGGCACCCGCAGCGGTGACATCGACCCCGGTATCCTCTTCCACCTGCATCGGGAGAGCGGCATGACCGTGGAGCAACTCGAGGACCTGCTCAACCAGCGCAGCGGCCTGCAGGGCTTGACCGGCACGGCCGACATGCGAGACGTGCTCGCTGCCGTCGAGAGTGGCGATCCGCAGGCGAAGCTGGCCTTCGGAGTCTACTGCCACCGGATCAAGAGCTACATCGGCGCGTACTACGCGCATCTCGGTCGGGTCGACGCAATCGTCTTCACGGCGGGCGTCGGCGAGAACGTGCCGGAGGTGCGAGCGCGGTCGCTCGCCGGGCTCGAGCACATGGGCATCGCGGTCGACCCCGATCGGAATGCCTCCGGGGAGCGAGAACCCCGCCGCATCTCGTCAGACGACTCTGACATCACGGTGCTGGTCATCCCCACGAACGAGGAACTCGAGATCGCCCGCCAGACGCTCGCGGTGGTCGGACGCGAGTAGCCGCGAGGGGCGAAGGGCGTGGTATCGCGAACTGACGTGGTGCGTGTCAGTTCGCGTGCGAGGGTACATTGGCAGGTAGACAGGGACACACTCGGCGGTCCCGAGAGATAGCTGATCTATCAAATGGACACGCCCCTCTGCGGGTGGGCTGCACTGTGTCGAACGACGTTCGGGGCGCTCTGACTGGCATCGTTCTCGTCATCCCACATGGAGCCGGGGAGTGTCCAGCGCTTGTGCCGGCCTTTTCCCGGTGAAGGGCCCGGATCGGCGGCTGAAAAGGCACGCAGACCGGCC
>DASYWL010000109.1:0-10487 GCA_035936055.1 Thermomicrobiales bacterium | reverse complement strand
AACGCGGCATGCGCAACGAGCAGAAGTGACGACGTCTCGTCACCCATGAGCCAGCCCACGATCAGGACGGACACCATATAGCCGATCGAGCCCCACACGCGGATCCCGCCGTACGACCGTCGGGTGTGCTCGCTCGCGGTCACGCCGTAGCTGTCCATCAACGGGGCGACCGGTACGGAGACGAACGCGAGCAGGCCGAACAGGAGGAGCATTGACATGAAAGTCGACGCCTGCGTCGTGAGGAACGCGACAGCGATGGCGAGCCCAAGCGCCCCGCGCATGAGCAATCGGTGGACGCCCATGGCGTCGGCAACGGCACCCCACAAGGGAGCGAACACGGCGAGGCCGACAGACGGCAGCGCGGTGAGCACGCCAACCTGCAGTCCGCTGAACCCCATGCCCCGGAAGTAGAGCGCGACGTACGGCATCAGCGCACCAACGGCTGCGAAGTAGGCGAAGTACCCGCCCGCGACCTTGAGGTCGGCCCGGTCCCAGACGGCGCTCACTCGTGCCGGGTTAGCCACTCGCGTGCGCCCCTGCCACCTTGTCGCCACCAAGCCCGACGAGACGATTCCCGATCGCTAGCACGGCGAGGGTGACGACCATCAGTCCCGCCGATCCCCCGAAGAGCCCCGCCGTACCGACTACATCGAGCAAGACGCCGCCGAGCAGTGAGCCGGTGATGCTGCCGAAGCCGAACGACATCGCCGTCAGCAGCGCCTGCGCGGTCGACGCCTGCTCCTGCCCTGCGAGCCGGTGTGCGAGCGTGACGGACGCGATCAGAAACGCGCCGTACGAGAGTCCGTGGAAGAGCTGGATGCCAAGCACCCACTCCGGCACTGTGATCGCGCTGTACCCGGCGAAGCGGAGCGCGTAGACGACGATCGCGAGCGCCGCGAGCCGCACCGGACCGAGCCGGACCAGGAACCAGCTGCCGAAGGCGACGATCGGCAACTCGCTGGCCGCGCTGATCGCGAAGGCGACGCCGATCAGGCTCGCCGAGCCGCCGATCTCCTCCAGATGGACGCCGAGGTAGATGTTCATGGCCGCTGTGCCGATCGAAAGCAGGTAGGCGACCAGCAGCAGCGTCATCAGCGGCCGGTTGGCGGTCGCCGCGTGGATACCGGTCAGCAGCGGCTGCGCGCGTCGCTCCGCCAGTGGCGGCAGGGCGAAGACCGTCAGCAGCGTCAGTCCCAGGCAGAGCGCGTAGCCCACGAAGAGGAGCGCCGAGACCCGTTCACCCATCACGCGGCCCATGACGAGGACTGCCGCCATGTAGCCGACCGAGCCCCACACCCGCAGCGCGCCGTAGGAACGATTCGCTCGCTCGCTGGCCGTCACGGCATAGCTGTCCATCATCGACGGGACGGGTGAGAGCACGAGCGCAAGCGGCGCGATCGCGGCGAGCATGAACGGAAACGCCTCGATCATCGAGGCGAGCAGTGCCAGCACCGTACCGACCAGCAGCGCGATCCGCAGTACCCAGCGATGCACGCTGAGGGCATCGGCGACCGCCCCGGCCAGCGGCCCGCCGATCGCGACCCCAACCGAGGGCAGCGCTGTCAGCAGCCCAACCTGCGGCCCGCTGTAGCCGAGCTCGCGAAAATGGAGCGCGACGAAGGGGATGAAGGCACCGATGCCGGCGTAGTACCAGAAGTACCCGCCCCCAACCTGCCATCCCGCGCACTGCCAGTCGTCGCGTGCGGATGCCAGCGAATTGTCCGAGTCGACGGTCAAGCTGTCGCGCCGCTTTCCGAAGCGATCCACCGCGCCGCTACCCACGGCGCTGGTGTCAGCCTACTCGAATCGGTGGGATGTAGCAGGAGGAATCGAATGCTCCGGCGAGGCCCAGGAATCAAGCGCATCCCAGCGCAGTGTCACTTCTCGGCAAGCTCGGACCGACGAGGGCTTTCCCAGTCTATGGCTTCGTGACCTGACAGGTTCGAGGGCAAGGGCCAATGTCTTTGGCAACCCTCCCGTACGGAATGACGCTTACCGCCGGCCGTTGGTGGCACTGGCGAGCGCGGTCGGCACGCCCCCCGTCGGGCTGGAGGGCTGCGCGTGCTGCTGGCGCGGCATGCGGCCCGCCAGGTAGCCGAGCCGCCCGGCGATCGTGCCGTGCTTCATCGCCTCGGCCATCACCGGCGGGTTGGTCGCCTTCGCGACCGCCGTGTTGACCAGCACTGCGTCGGCGCCGAGCTCCATCGCGATCGCCGCATCCGAGGGCGCGCCGATCCCGGCATCGACGACGACCGGTACCGAGACGGCCTCCTTGATGCGCTGGATGCTGCCCCAGTCCTGCATGCCCTGTCCGGAACCGATCGGTGAGGCCAGCGGCATCACCGTCGCCGCCCCCGCCTCCTCAAGCTGGCGGGCAATGACGACGTCGGGGCTGGTGTACGGCAGCACCACGAACCCCTCATCGACGAGGATGCGCGTCGCCTCGACTGTCGCGGTGACGTCCGGCCAGAGCGACGCCTGGTCGCCGATCACTTCGAGCTTGATCCAGTCGGTGCCCGTCGCCGCCTTCGCCAACCGGGCCATCTTGAGCGCGTCCTGGACGGTGTAGGCGCCCGCTGTGTTCGGCAACAAGTGCATCCTCGCCTCGCTGAGCAGGTCGAGGATGTTCGTGTTCTGCTCCGAGCCGTCCAGCTTCATGTAGCGCACCGCCACCGTCACCAGTTCCGTGCCGGAGGCTTGCAAGGCGGCCATCATCATCGTGTCGTCCGCGTACTTGCCCGTGCCGAGAAAGAGCCGCGACGTGAACTCGCGCCCGGCGATCGTCAGGGTGTCGTTGCTGGTCATGGTGTGGTCTCCTCCGGAGACGGCGCGAACGATCTCGACACTGTCCCCCTCCTGCAGCTCATGGGTCGGCCACTGCTCGCGCTCAACCACGTCGTCATTGACGGCGACGATCACCGAGCGGGCCGGCAGTGCCTTCTCTTCGACGACCGCCGCGATCGTCGCGCCCTCCTCGACCTGGGCCTCCTCGCGGTTCAGCAGAATCCTCATGTGATTTCCCTTTCGGACCTTCGCTTCGGAACATACGCAGGCCGGAAAACGGGAGGGCGCGGGGGCCCTCCCCTACACGTCGAAATGGGCGTCCAACGCCTCCCGGAGCGACCGCGTTGCCCCGGCGATGTCCTCCGCGCCGAGAATGGCCGAGATGACCGCAATCCCGCTCGCCCCGGCACCGAGCACCTCCGGCACCCGCTCGGCGGTGATGCCGCCGATGGCGATCACCGGCACCCGGACCGCATCGACCACGTCGTGCAGCACCTCGAAGCCACGTGGCGGCTCGTCGAGGTGGCTGGCGGTCTCGTAGACATGCCCGAACGAGACCCACGTCGCGCCCTCGCGCTCCGCAGCGCGCGCCTCGTCGACTGAATGAACTGACGCACCGATCGGCGCTTCCGGGCCGAGCATCTGACGCACCGCTCGCACCGGCAGGCTCCGGACACCAAGCTGGACGCCCTTCGCGTTGACCGCCAGCGCGACATCGACCCTGTCGTTGACGATGAGCGGGATGTCACGGTCCAGGAGCGATGCCTGCAGGACGACCGCAAGCTCGTAGACCTCACACGCGACGCCACTAGGCATGCGCACGTGTACGGTGTCGATTCCGTGAGGGATAGCCGCCTCGATCCGTCGTACCTGCTCCACCGCGTCCAGTGCCGGATCGGTAACGAGATGGAGCTGACGATCCATAGCGATCTCCAAGGTGCACGAATAAACCCTCGACGCGCCAGTTTCGTGGATACACTGGCGTCGAGGGGTGTCACGGCTCAGAATGAAGTTCTGCTCCGCACCTTCCTCCGCCGGTACTGCCCGGATCAGGTCCTGAGGGTGTCATCTCAGCCTCGATGTTCGAGGCACCCCTGGCGCGTTGCTGGCATCATACCACCCGGTGTCTTGCAGCGAATCGTCCCTGACGCTGGCGTAGGGTTTTCGGCGTAGCACCGTTTACGTGGAAGATGAGAGCACCCCATTGAGGAGGACGCATGGTCGCTCGATCGCTTGCAATCCACCCAATCTGGATCCTCGCCGCCCTCGCGCTGCTGGCCGCTTCTCTGGCATCGCCGGCCGCCGGACAGACACCGACGGTACCTGTCGACGAGCCCAGCTTCGAAACCCATGGTTCGCTGCCGTGGGAGGAACCGCCCGGCGCAACGCCGTTCGTTGTCGAGGAGGTGGTCGATGGCGACACCATCAGGGTGATCGAGGACGCCGATCGGAACGGGCCTGACCCGTGGTGGGAGTTGGTCCGCATCATCGGCATCGACACTCCGGAGACGGAGAGCCCCTACACCGAGGAGGAGTGCTACGGCGAGGAGGCGTCCGAGTTCCTGAGCGAACTGCTGCCGCAGGGAACGACCGTCTACCTGCAGGTCGACAACGATCCGGACATCCCGGACGATCGCGAGATCACCGATGAGGGCATGGAGCTGGACGACTACGACCGCTGGCTGGCGCACGCCTACCTGCGGGACGGCGAGGATTACTATCTGCTCTCGGAGGTCATCGTGCTGGGCGGATACGCCGAGGTACCGGGCTACGAGGGCAACACCTACTTCGTCAAGGAGCTCGACGAAGCGGAAGAGATCGCGCGGGAAGAGAATCGCGGGATGTGGGGCGCCTGCGACGCCTGATGTAGCACCGGCCTTGTGCCGGCCATTCGTGCGGCGATCCCCGCCCATTTTCAGGGCGGGGCTACAAGATCGTTTCCGACCACACGTCAGTCGATGACGTCCTCGCCGAGGACGGCGTTCGCCTCGATGACGTTGGCATACCAGCGGGCGCTGTCCTTGAGGGTGCGCTCCTGTGTGCTGTAGTCGACGTGGACGATGCCGAACCGCTTGGAGTACCCCTCGGCCCACTCGAAGTTGTCCATCAGTGACCAGGCGAAGTAGGCGCGCAGCGGGACGCCGGCATCGATCGCCTCCTTCGCGGCGAGCAGGTGCGCGTGGAAGTACGCGATCCGCTTCGGGTCGTGGACCCGATCATCGACCGGCGCCGGGTCGTCGTAGGCCGCGCCGTTCTCGGTGATCGCGATCTCCTGCGGCCCATACTCCTCATGCATCCAGGTGAGAATATCCTTCAGCCCCTCCGGCTCGACCAGCCAGCCCATCTCCGTGCGCTCGCCGTCCGGCTGCGGGGCGTCCTCGTCGGCGGAGACGTAGGTCGGGTTGTAGTAGTTGATGCCGAGGAAGTCGGTCGGCCGCGAGATCAGCGCCATGTCGCCGTCGGCGATCTCCGGCACGTCATCACCGTACTCTCGGACCATGTCCTCCGGATACCCTCCACGGAAGACCGGGTCGAGGAACCAGCGGTTCTGCTCGCCGTCCTTGAGTCGCGCCGCCTCTCGATCCTCCTCGGTGTCACGGATCGGGTAGACCGGTGTCAGGTTGAGCGTAATGCCCGCCTTCACGTCGGGCACCATGCCGCGCAGCACCTCCACGGCCATACCGTGCATCCGCAGCAGATTGTGCGACGCCGCCAGCCCGGCTTCGCGAGAGGTCTCGCCCGGCGCGTGCACGCCCCACCAGTAGCCCATGATGCCGGCGACCCACGGCTCGTTGATGGTGATCCACCGCTTGACGCGGTCCCCCAGTCGGCGCGCGACCGCCTCGGTGTAGGTAACGAACGCGCCGGCGACCTCGCTGTTGGTCAGCCCACCCCTGTCCGCCAGTGCCTGCGGCAGATCCCAGTGATAGAGGGTCAGCCATGGCTCGATGTCGGACTCCAGCAGGCCATCAACGAGGCGATCGTAGAAGTCGAGCCCCGCCTCGTTGACCTGCCGGCCCCCGTCCGGAATCACGCGCGGCCAAGCAACCGAGAACCGGTAGGCCTGCAGGCCCAGATCGCGCATCAGCATGACGTCCTGATGCCATCGGTGGTAGTGATCGTCGGCGACGTCGCCGGTGTCACCGCCTCGAGTCTTGCCCGGCGTGTGGCTGAAGGTATCCCAGATGGAGGGACCGCGCCCGTCCTCGCGGACCGCACCCTCGATCTGATAGCTGGAGGTCGCTGCGCCCCATACGAACCCCTCGGGGAATTGGCCTCCATCGCTCATGACTCGCTCCACTTCTCGGCGTTACGCAGCGCCACGGTGACGTCCTCGAAGGCATCGCCTGGGTTGTCCTGCTCGACGACGTAATACTCGACGCCGGCTGCGTCCGCCGCCCCGAGGATCGCCTCCCAGTCGAGCGCCCCCTCGCCGAAGGGAATGTCGGAGTCGGCGTGCCCGCGGGCAGCGTCCTTGAGGTGGACGAGCCGCACGCGATCGCCGTGGTCGCGCAGGATCCTCGCCGGATCGAACCCGCCCCGGTTCACCCAGAAGGCGTCCAGCTCCAGCTTGACCTTGTCGGGGTCAGTCCCGGCGGCGAGACGGTCGAAGAATGTCGTGCCGTCGCCGTACTCGTTCTCGAACTCGAATGCATGGTTGTGGTAGGCGAACTTCAGCCCGGCCTCCTCGGCCAGCAGCGCAAAGGAGTTGAGCTTGCTGATGTACTCCTGTGCCAGACCCTCGTCGATCTCCCGCCTGGGGAGGGACGGCACGATCGCCCACTCGAGCCCTACCGCCTGCGCATCGGCGATGACGTTGTCGAACTCGCTCTCGAAGCGCGCGTACGGGATGTGGGCGGCTGGCGCCGTCAGGTCATGCCGCTCCAGCATCGCGGCGACGTCCTCGGCGGCGTTGTCGTAGAAGCCTGCGAACTCGACCTTCTTGTACCCGATGTCCGACAGGCGCCAGAGCGTCCCGTCGAGGTCCTCCGTCGCATGCTGGCGCAGCGTGTACATCTGCACCGCGACTTGATCCATCTTCATGCCGTTTTCCCTTCCCGTTCCCGGGCACCATGCCCATTCCTTCCTGATGCAGAATCATTGCCGCTATTTCGCAACTCAGAGCGTCGTCTCGACGTCGATGGCCTCGCCGGTCTGCGCGGATTCGTGCGCGGCGTTCATGATCTCCAGCACGTGCGTGGCATGGGCCGCAGTCATCACGAGCGGCTCGCCATCCTCCAAGTGCTGAATCGCATGAAGGATGCCCGACCCGAGGATGCTGTTGGTCCGGATCGGGTCGGGCAACACCATCCGCCAACCCGCCAGCGGCCGGTCGAGCAGGAAGAGGTCGCTCGGGCCGTTGCCATGGAACCAGGGCACGCGGTCGACGCTGATGGCCCCCTGCTCACCGTAGAGCTCAAAGTACGGGGCCTTGCTCTGGGGAATGGCGAAGCTGGAGTAGAGATGCCCGTAGGTCTCGCCGCCGAAATCGACGTTGATCGAGAAGAGGTCCGGCGTCGTCACCTCGATCTTCTCGCCCTGCAAGCGGGGAATGGTCGTCCCGCGCTCGGGGATGGCGATCCCGCCCACGGCCTGGATGCGCTTCGCCGGCCCCAGCAGGCCGGTCATGACGTGCAGCATGTAGACGCCGGTGTCGATGAGCGGACCGACGCCCTGCTGGTAGAAGACGCGTGGATCACCGAAGTATTCGCCCCACGCCGCCGGCCCCATGTTGCCGATGTGCGCCTTGATCGCAATCGTGCGGCCAAGCTCGCCATCGTCCAGGAACTGCTTCATCCAACGGAACCGACCCGTCACCATGGTCGCCGGCGCGCAGATCAACTCGCGACCCCGATGCTCGGCGATCCGAACCAGCTCGCTCGCCTCCTCGACGGTCGAGGCGATCGGCTTCTCGGAGTAGACGTGGTACCTGGCCTCCAGCACCTGCGCCGTGATCTGCCAGTGCAGCGGCGCCGGGGTCAGGTTGAAGACGAGATCGATCGCCCCGCCCCCCTCGTGATCGAGAAACTCCTCGATGGAGGTGTAGGCTGTCGCACCGGGGAACATGCCAACGATGTCCCCGGCACGGTCGGCCACGGTATCAAACGCGGCGACCACCGTGATGCGATCGGCCAGCTCCTGAATGTCGGGGATGTAGGCGCGACGCGCCACGTCACCGCATCCAATAATCCCTGCGCGGATCATCTACCTGTGGGTCCTTTCGTATGGCGCTCCAGCATGGTGAGCGCCCCGGGCAGAGCCGGGGCGCTCACATTCCCACCCTGCGGCGAACGGTTCTACCGGTTGAGGTAGCGCAGGATCGTCTCCACCGAGGTCGCGACTCCGGCGCCCATTCCTTCTTCCTCGACATCGAAGCGAGGATGATGGTGCCCATAGGTGATGCCACGCTCCTCGCTGCGCGTGCCGACGCGGAAGAAACTGCCGGGCCGCTCCAGCAGGAAGCGCGCGAAGTCCTCGCCGCCCATACCGACGGGCACGTCGACGACGTTCTCCGCGCCGACGACATCGATCGCGGCCTCCCGGACCAGCTCGGTCATCTCCTCATCGTTGACCATGCTGGGGTAGCCCTTGAAGTAATTGACGTCGACCTCGGCGCGCATCGCCTTGCCGACGCCGACGGCGATCTCCGGCACGCGCCTGGCCATCTGCTCACGCACCTCGGGATCGAGCGTACGAACGGTGCCCTTGATCTCGGCAGTGTCGGGAATGACATTGAACGCCTCGCCCGAGACGATCGACCCGACCGTCACGACGGCGGCCCCGGTCGGGTCGACCTCGCGGGAGACGAGCGTCTGCAGCGCGACGACGATGTGCGATCCGACCACCACCGGATCGATCGCGAGGTTCGGGCGGGCGGCGTGCCCGCCCCTGCCCTGGATCACGATACGGAAACGATCGCTGGACGCCGACGCAGCCCCAACCTTGACACCAATCTTTCCGGCCGGTAGCTCGGCGGCGACGTGCAGCCCGAAGACAGCATCGACATGCGGGTCCTCGAGCGCTCCGTCGCGGATCATCTCGATCGCGCCGCCGGGCGGAACCTCCTCCGCTGGCTGGAAGAGCAGCTTGACCGTGCCGGCGAACTGGTCACGCATGCCCGTCAGAACCCGGGCGGTACCGAGCAGCATTGCCGTATGGGCGTCGTGCCCGCATGCATGCATCCTGCCGCGCACGGTCGACTTGTAGTCGACCTCGTTCTCCTCGTCGACGGGCAGGGCATCCATGTCAGCACGGAAGAGCACGCACCTGCCCTCGCCCTTCGTGCCCCGGATGAGCCCGGTGACGCCGGTGCGCCCTACGCCGGTACGGATGTCCTCCACGCCCAGGGCCTCGAGCCGCTCGGCAACGAACTTCGCCGTCTCGTGTTCCTCGAAGGCGAGCTCCGGGTTTTGGTGGAGATGCCGCCGGTCGGCGACCACCCCCGGCAGAATCTCGTCCACGTCCCTGCGAACGTCCGCTGCAACCATGATTCGTGTCCCTTCGTATCCATTTGGTCTGTCATCAGCAGCGAATACAGGCTGATCAAAACCTTCAATATGCCTGTCATCCTTCGACACGTCTCGGCGCTAACGCACCTCGCTCAGGATGACAGCGAGCACTCGCTACCGCGCCCGGTTGACGCCCTTCCGTCGAGGGGTTAAGAACGAGGCCCCTACTGGATGCGCGACCATTACCCGTCCTGCGCCAGGTACCTCGTCAGCGTGCGCACCATCGTCTCGACGCCGACGCCGAGCGCCTCCTCGTCGATATCGAAGCGCGGGTGATGGTGTCCCCACGTCAGGCCGCGATCCTCGTTGTTCGTGCCCACCCAGAAGTAGCAGCCCGGCTTCTCGAGCAGGAAGAACGACATGTCCTCGCCACCCATCGTCGGGATCTGCGGCCTGACATTCTCCTCGCCGACCACCTCGATCGCCGCCTGCCGCGCGATCTCGGCCATCGCCGGGTCGTTGACCGTCGCCGGCACGCCCCGCCGGTACTCGGCCTTGACCTCGGCCCGCATCGACGCACCGATGCCCTCCGCCAGCTCGATGATGCGCCGCTCCAGCAGATCCTGCACCTCTGGTGCGAAGCTGCGGACAGTGCCACGTATCGTCGCGGTATCCGGGATGACGTTCGGCGCGTGTCCGGCGTGGAACTCTCCGACCGTCACCACCGCCGCTTCGGTCGGGTCGACCTCGCGGGAGACGAGCGTCTGCAGCGCGCCGACGATCTGCATGCCGACGACGATCGGATCCACGCAACCGTGCGGCATCGCGCCGTGGCCGCCCTTGCCCTGGATCCTGATCTCGAAGCGGTCCGAGTTCGCCATCACCGGTCCGTCGCTGACCAGCACCGTTCCGACCGGCTCGTTCTGCCATACGTGCAGTCCGAAGCAGGCGTCGACCGGTGGATCCTGCATGACCCCCTGCTCGATCATCCACTTCGCGCCGCCCGGGCCGGTCTCCTCGCTCGGCTGGAAGCAGAGCTTGACCGTGCCGGCAAACTGGTCCCGCCGGTCCATCAGCACCCGGGCAACCGCGAGGAGGATGGCGGTATGCGCATCGTGCCCGCAAGCATGCATCACACCATCGTTCTTCGAGCGGTAGTCGACCTCGTTCTCCTCGACGATCGGCAGCGCGTCCATGTCGGCCCGCGCCAGCACGACCTTGCCCTTGCCGGAACCATCGCCGGTGCCGCGAATC
>DASYWL010000108.1:0-2951 GCA_035936055.1 Thermomicrobiales bacterium | reverse complement strand
GAGTGGTTCCGGTGCCCCGGCTGCCTGAGCCGGCGAGCGGTGCTCTTCAGCGTCGGGGGCGTGTTCCGCTGCCGGGCGTGTCACGACCAGGCGTACACCTCGACCCGCGAGGATGAAACCGAGCGGGCGAACCGGCGCATCGTGGCGCTGCAACGCAAGCTGAAGGCCGCGCTGGGCTGCCACCTGTTCCATGTGCCGGCGAAACCGAAGGGGATGCACTGGCGCACGTTCGAGCGGCTGGTGTCGCAGCTGCTGACCGAGCACCACCGGCGGGATGCGCTGTACGAGGCCGGTCTGATCGCGCTGCTACGGCGCACCGATACGTTGCTGGCGTGGTCAGAGAGGATACCGAGTGCCTGCGAGAATGACCGAAACCCCCATGCACTGCTGGTAGCCCTATGGGCCGTCGGAACATCCAAGGATCGGACACCCTATGCGATGCGGGACACCCCGTAGACCGCCGCGCTCGATCGAAACACGGAGTCGGCTCTGCGATTGCCCATGCTGGATCCCCCTGTCAGCTGCCCCCGGCTGCTAGTCTATACCGATCCGTCATAAGTCGGTATTGGCCTTGTCGTTAGCGTAAAGGCTCGTAGTCGTGACGCCGAAGCGATGTGGTGGTCCTTTAGGTGAGGACTACGTGGTGGGTGAAACGGCCGTCACGGTGATGCCTCATTCTTGTCCCGAGGGTCTTCGAACCCGGTTCTTCATACAGATATAACCCACCAGATATAACCCACGCCTCCCCTATTGACATGCAATAAGAGCTTGTGCCAATAGGCATGAGTGCTGGGGGAGAACATGAGCACGGATACTTGCATCATGCGGGCAGGTCTCGAGGTTTGCCGTGTGAGGAGCATCTCCGTGACCCTGCCTAGCAATGTCCCCGCTCACCTATTGGCGCAGGCTCTTGGTTCCCGAAAGTGCATGAACCTGGCTGCAGCGAGACGCCATGGCGCATGCGGACGGCGCCACCGGCATCCGGGTGATCCTCGAGACGGCCATGCATCAGCGCGGTTGCGCCACTGTCGGTTGACCGTCGCGCTGATCAAGAGCTCGCCGCATAGTCGCCATGCAACCGCGCTCGCCATGAGCAGCCCTCCAGGGGAGCGAGGGTACACTCCCGGCCTCACTGAGCGACGGTCAGGCCCAAACGGCTTTGCTAGCCCGCGACCTGAACGACGGCTGGTCGCTTCGCCGTGGCAGTGCGCCGGGATATGGTCGTCAGCAGCCGCTCCAACGGCCCTCTGCCGAACAGGTGCGCCCAGACGCTCGCGAACACGAGCGAGACCACGACCGTCCCGAGATAGAACTGGTATTGGTTGTGCTCGGTGAGCGCGGGCCAGATCCAGACCATCGAGACGACATGCAAGACGTAGATGGACAACGCCATCGACCCCGCTGCCGAGAGCGGGGTGAGCAGCCGGCCCGATCGTGGCGTTGCCATCAGGCAGAGTGCCAGGACCGCGAGGGCGACCCCGCTCGAGCCAACTACCTCGAACCACGCCCCCGTGTGCGGCTCCATGGTCGCCATGCGGTCGAGATCGAAGCGTCCCGGCAGCCCGTCGTCCGCGCGTGGGCGTGGCGGGAACAGGCGCTGCGCTGCCTGGCCCGCGCCGTAGCCGACGATCAGCATGGTCGTGCCGATCGCGAGGAGGCGTCGTTGAATCTGGCGTGAGGTCAGCTCGAGGCGCCCGACGCCGAGACCAATCAGGATGAAGATGATCCAGATGATGGCGGGATAGTTTCCGGTGAGCATCAGGCGAGTCATCGTGCTCGGCCTGCCGATCTCCTCTCTGAGAGCGAGATTGATCACGATCATGTAGATCGGTGGCAGCACGGTCACGAGCGCGGCCACCAGCTGGAACACCCGTCGTGGTGGCCAGGCGAGGAACGGGAGCGCCAACATGAAGAGGACCGCGTAGTACTCGAGAATGACGGCGATGTTGTGAACCAGCATGTTGAGGACACCGCCGACGGCGAAGAGCACCACGGCCCGCACCAGGATGCGTGTGCGAGCGCGCACGAGATGGCCCCCGGTCACCGGTCGGTCGCGGCCCGTCATGAGCGCGACGGAGATGCCGGCGATGATGGCGAACAGGATCGACGAGCGCCCGGCGAAGACTCCGTCCCAGTTTTCCGGCATCGGATCGATCCACGGAAACGGGCCGGGATCGAGGATGTGCACCGCCATCATTCCGAGAATGGCGATGCCGCGCGCGACGTCGATGCCGACGATCCGAGCTCTGGCCGAAGGTATCGACGCGGGGTGATGCGTCTGGGCAAACTGGCCAGCGACGTGGAATGAACCCGGTGGTCCTGGGTGGATACTGGCTCGTTCTCTCGTGCGCTCCATGATCGGTACTCCCCATGACGACGGCGCTTCCTCGTGCTGGAACGATTGCCCTGAAACGGCATCGATCCTTACAACCAGTCATGAGGCAAGGCGCGGCTATCGGGATGCGTGCGCAAGCAGACTGGTGCGCCACCAGATCGGCGTCGCGGAGGCGGAGCGCTGAACCTGCGACAGCTTTGTCCCGCACCCCGAGCGTTGCTGCCTTGAGCAAGTATTTCGCATTGAACTCCACAGTTGTCCAGTCGGTCTGCTCCAACGCATTTGACCCGTGCACCCGGAGGGATCAGCCCGCTTCGCGAGGCGGCAGGGGCATCAGGGGTCGGCCCAGAACCTGTAGCCGGTTCGGGCGCCGGCTAGGGGTGAACGCCAGCACCGTCCGCAATGCCCGCGCGGTTCCGCCGGCGGGGGTGGACCTGTCGCGTGGCCTACGTGCCCTGCCGGTGGTGTGGCGACGTGCTGGTACAGCGTGGTACCGAGCCGGAGGGCAGCCTACCACGACGCGTGCCCGTCGGAGCACCGGCGCGGGGTCAAGCAGCGCCTCGACCAGGCGCGATGGGAACGCCTGTCGGACGCCAAGCGCACGGCGGTGCTTAGC
>DASYWL010000107.1:0-4778 GCA_035936055.1 Thermomicrobiales bacterium | reverse complement strand
GCACCAGGCCTATCACGACCTCATCCGCCAGGACGAGAACCCGCTGACCTTCTACATCGCCTACCGGCCGAACGCGCATGTCTACCTGTCGCAGTTCTTCACCGAGGGCGGCGGCCCGACGAACTTCTCGAAGTTCGACGTGAGCGAATACGTGGACCAAGCGCTCGCCACCACGGACCCTGATGAGCAGGCTCAGCTCTGGAAGGAGGCCAACATCGCCCTCCAGGAGAACTTCGCGGGGTACGGCCTCTACCTGGTGAACCAGGTCTACGCGCGCGCCGAGTACGTGGACTACGGCCACGAGCTCACCGCGGTGGTTAACCTCTACCCGGGCATCACGGAGAAGACCTCAATGAGCAACGGCAGCTAGCGCCGCAGCTGACAACTGATCCGCCAGCGCGCCTTACTGCGAGCCCACCCGGCTAGACACCGGGCGGGCTCGTCATTTCGCTCCCGTCGTGCATCCGGCTCCTGATCAGCCGACGCCTGTCAGCGGCGTGACGAGACGCTCGGGGCGATACGGCTCCAGGCGAGGGCAGCTACTCGCCAAAGGCGATTTCGTGCGCTGCCAGCCGCGCCACCAGCAGACCATGTGTGGTCGCCCCGTGCCCGACCATCACATAGAGACCTTCTACCCCAGGAACATACCCGACCAGCGGGAGGTGATCGCCGGGGATGGGCCTGACCGCAATGCGCACCGCCTCCACCCGCGCACCGGCAAGAGTCGGCAACACCGTGACGACCCGATCCAGGAGGTCATGAACAAACGGGGGATGCGGCTGTGTCGGCGTGACAACATCCACCATCGCGTCGAAATCCCAATGCCGCATTATGATCCTGCTGCCGCCGCCGTCGGGACGGATGCTCATGCCCTCGTTGTGATGCACCGCTCGCAATCGGGCCGACGATGATCCGGTCACCGCCACCAGGCCCACCGAGTGGAGCATGGGCAGATGCATCCCGACCTGCCCCAGGATTCCCGGTGTCCCGATTCCGGCGCAGGCAACGACCGTGTCGGCCTCGATCCGCTCGCCACTCGTAAGCGCTACCCCGGTGACGCGGCCCCTCTCCTGCAGCAGCCCCGTGACCGCCACGCCCGTCCGGATCGTCGTGCCCAGCTCGCGCGCCTGGTTCGCCAGCAGCCCGACGAACGCACCGGGGTCGATGTACCCCTCATTCGGGTAGTAAACAAAGGCTTCCAACCCGGCCGGAGGCGTCAGGTCCGGCTCCAGGGACGCCAGATCGCGCACCGGGAGCAACTCGGCGCTGTAGCCCCAGCTGTGGAGATCAACCATCTTCCGCTGGATACGATCCGGGCCGCCCTCTGCCATGTCCCACTCGACATGTCCACTGACGTGCAGCCAGGACGCGTCCCCGAGTTCCCGCGCCACGCGCTGGTACTCGGCGATCCCGGCCACCTTGAGCTCACGATAGGGCAGTGGGTACGTGACGCTCGGCTCGATGGCGCTGCTGGAGGTAAGCCAGCCGAAGCTCGCGTAGGTGGCGGCGCTCGCCAGCGCGTCACGCTCAGTCACGGTGACCGTCTGGCTGGCCTGCGCCAGCCGCCAAGCCGTCGCCAGCCCGAGAATTCCACCGCCTGTGACCACCGTCGTTACCACCGGCCACTCCTGACCTCGCGCCATGCTGGCGGCAGCCTGCGACGCATCTGCTCGCTGCTGGCGGCAGGCTAGTGTCTCGCCCGTCAGACGTCAATCCGAGCCTGTCTGGCCGGGCCAGTCTCGCCTTTCAGCGCCTGCGTCTGGCCTCGCGTTCATGCTATGGTGGGGGCAACGTGCTGTTCGAAACCCTGTTCAACTTGCAGATCAAGCGAGCCTCCGCATGCTCCGACACATCATTCGACGCCTGCTGTTGGCCATCCCGACACTGTTCGCCGTCGTCACCATCATCTTTCTGCTCGTGCGCGTGATTCCGGGCGACCCGGCGCGGGCGGCCCTCGGTGACAACGCCACCGAAGAGGCCGTCAACACCCTCCGGGAGCAGCTCGGGCTGAACGACCCGATCTGGGTGCAGTACGTCAACTACATACAGGATCTGTTGCGGGGCGATCTGGGCACCACGCTCATCACCCGCCAGCCCGCATGGGAGCAGATCCGATTCGTGCTGCCGCACACCCTGGAGCTCGCCGCCGCCGCGCTCGTCATCGCCCTGCTGCTCGGCATTCCGATCGGCATCATCACCGCCGTCAAGCAGAACTCCCCGATCGACTACACCGGCCGCATCGTCTCGCTCGCCGGGCTCTCCATGCCGGCGTTCTACCTCGGCCTGCTCCTCATCTACCTCTTCTCGGCCAGGCTGGGGTGGCTGCCGGCCATCGGCGCGGGCGATTTCTCGGAGCCAGCCGACAACATCAAGCGACTGATCCTTCCAGCGCTCTCGCTCGGTCTGATCGAGATGGCCTTCATCGCCCGCATGACCCGCTCGGTGATGCTCAACGTGCTCTCCGCCGACTACGTGCGTACGGCGCGCGCAAAGGGCCTGGCCGAGCACGTCGTGCTCGTCAGACACGCGTTCCGTGCAGGACTGGTCCCGATCGTCTCGCTGGTGGGCATCTTCGTGATCAGCCTGATCGGCGCGTCGGTGCTGACCGAGGAAGTCTTCGCGCGGCCAGGACTCGGGAAGTTGATGATCGGCGCCAGCAAACAGCGCGACTACACGCTGCTGCAGGCGATCATGGTGCTCTATGCGTTCATCATCGTCATCGTGAACATCATCGTTGATCTCATCTACACGTTTGTCGATCCACGCGTGAGGTACGACTAGTGGCGCATGCAGCTACCGCGGACGTCGCCGACAACACCTCCGGTGGCCCGCAAGTCAAGCTCGTCTCGCAGCGACAGCGGGCGTGGCGGACGTTCCGGCGCAACAAGTCGGCCGTCGTCGGGCTCGGCATGATCATCTTCGTGGTGGTGGTCGCGCTGGTGGCGCCACTGATCGCCCCGCACAACCCCATCGAGCAGAGCACAATCAACCGCCTCGCCGAGCCGACATCCGACTACCTGCTGGGTCGCGACGACTTCGGGCGCGATGTGCTCAGCCGCATCATCTATGGGGCACGCATCGCCCTGCTCGTCGGTGTGACCTCGGTGCTGCTGGGCGGCATTCTGGGGACCACGATGGGCATCGTTGCCGGCTACTTCGGCGGGCGCATCGGCACGGTCATCATGCGCGTCGTCGACATCCTGCTCTCCTTCCCGGATCTCATCACCGGCCTGCTGGTGATGGCCGTGCTCGGCGCCGGCACGTTCAAGCTGATCATCGCGATTGGGCTGACGATCACGCCACGCTTCGCGCGTCTCGCCTACGGCCCGACCCTCTCCATCAAGGAGAAGGAGTTCGTCGAGGCCGCGCTGGCGCTCGGGCAGCGCACCCAGGTGATCCTCAGCCGCCATATCCTGCCGAACATTGCTGGCGAGCTGCTGGTGCTCGCCAGTCTCTGGACCGCGCAGGCGATTCGCCTCGAGGCCAGCCTGAGCTTCATCGGTCTCGGCGTCCCGCCACCCACACCGACATGGGGCCAGATGATCCGGGACGGCACGCGGTACCTGACCGATTACCCACTGCTCAGCCTCGCGCCCGGCGTCGCGCTGCTGTTCACGGTCTTCGCCTTCAACCTCGTCGGCGACGGGCTTCGCGACGTGCTCGACCCCAGATCGCGCTGACGCAAACCGTTGCCATCTGGTAGTCCCGCCCTGCACATGGGCGGGATTCGACGTGTACGCCAACTTGGAGACCAACCGGCCAGTGTCGCTCTGAGCCGACAAAGAGGCTGGCCGCCGCAATCGGAAGGCCGCCATTCGCGCCGGGAGTTTTCCGCTCAGGATGACGTGTTTTCGCTATGGCAAGGCACGGGTCGAATATGGCCGCCATGAAGAGCCCTGCTCACTGTCACATCGGACCAACAGGGATGCATGGCCCTTCCCCACCGCTCCGTTTCCGGGTAGGGTTCCCCAGAGAGCGTGCCTGCTCATCGACGGCGAAAGGATCCCTCTTGAACCCCAGACCGGACGTGATCATCATCGGCGGCGGCATCAGTGGTACTGCCACCGCATGGGAGCTGGCCCAGCACGGCGTTCGCACAACCCTCCTCGAGGCCGACAACCTCGCGAGTATGGCCTCTGGCTGGACCCTCGCCGGCGTCCGGCAGTCGGGCCGCCACCCGGCGGAACTCCCCCTTGCCCAAGCGGCCATCAAGCGCTGGGCGAGACTCGCCGAGGAGCTGGACGCTGCCGTCGAGTACCGGCAGGACGGCAACCTGCGCCTCGCGCTCACCGAGGAGGACACCCCGACCATTCGGAAGGTGGTCGAGGATGGCACCAGCGCCGGAATCGAGATGCGATTCCTCGGCTCCAACGACGCCGTCCGGGAGATCGCCCCGACGCTCGCGCCGGACATCCCGGCGGCATCGTGGTGCCCGACCGACGGTCACGCCAACCCCGCGGAGACCGTACGTGCCTTCGCCGAGGCGGCCCGGCGCGCCGGCGCAGATATCCGTATCGCCACGCCAGTGCGCGCGCTGCGCTACATCGGCGATCGCGTCACAGGCGTGGAAATCGACGGTGAGGTGCTGGAGGCGGACACGGTGGTCGTCGCGGCTGGTGTCTACACGCCGCGCCTGCTCGCACCGCTGGGGATCGACGTCCCGCTCACGCTCGTCCCCGCGATCCAGACGGTGCCGGTCGAACACCCCCAGCTGCGGCAGGTGCTCGGACAGGCCCAAGGCGGCGTCGCGCTGCGGCAGCAGGTGTCGGGGCACTTCA
>DASYWL010000106.1:0-1529 GCA_035936055.1 Thermomicrobiales bacterium | reverse complement strand
TCATCAAGGTTTCGGATGATGCTCAATTGTCGGCTCGACCGCGACGGCGCCAGCCAGCGTGCCTTGATCTGGTATCTGGTACCTTCAGAGTCAACGGCATCGTGCCCGGCTGCCGAGGTGTTCTCCAGGGTCAGCCCCAGGTCGTTGGCAACGAGCCACTCGGCGTAGTCGCCGGTGGGTGTGTTGAATGAGCGCAGGATCTCGCGCTTTCGAAGCTCCATCATCGCCGATACCCAGAGTCGGAAGACCTCTTGGTCGGTCCAGCTACCGATATCGCCGAGAGCGCTGCCGGTACGGTCACCAGAGGGAGATCCGTCCCATTTGCCTGTGTCGCTCATCCCGGCCATCCGAGCACGAGCGCGAGGAGCATCGATCCGATGCTGGGCGTAGCCAGGGTCGTGGGGTGGAGTCTTTCCACTGGGAACAGGCCTTTGCCGCGTCACCGAATCGGGCGCGACGGAACCTGCTGAACAGAGGGCAGCAAAAGCGTCTGGATCGGGTGTCGAGCATCAGTAGCGCTGGCGAATAGCCACCGGTGCTCGAAATGGCCGCCGGCTGCGTCGCTCCGCCACCTTCTCGTGCCCATCGGGATCGTCCATGCCGAGCTTCGCCATCGCGCCGACGGCGACATGGGGCATGGTGCCGACCTGTGCGCGCTGCTCGCTCAGGACGGCGGGACCGTAGACGTCGAGCAACCGGTCGAGCTCACGCGAGCTGGTGTTCGCCAGTTCCATGCAGGCGCGGACGACGCGCCTGGTGGGGTCCATCCTGGCGTTTCCTTGGCATGAACGCGAGCCGATTCCCGGCAGGCTACCACAATGACTTGGTCATTCGTGGAGGGTCCAGTCAGGCTGGAAGCAGGTCGCATCGTTCTCCAATGCAGAGTACCAACAAGCGAACGGCGGCCGTGGCCCGGCAGATGACGGGCGCCTCTATAGAAAAGCGGGTCGATGTCGAGCCGGGCGTGCTTCGCGGCGGTGTCACCGGCGAGGTAGGGGCCGAGGCTCTCGATGAAGTGGACCAGGGCGCCCTCGTCGACCATCGCGCCGCAGTCGATGTTGATCAGGGCAGCTCCTGGCGTCATCAAACGGAGCTCGCCTCGGCCGATCACAGGGCCATCTACTGCACGGATGCCATTGGCCTGAGCGAAATCGAGACGCGCTCGGTGGGCCGCCACGCCGCCGCCGAGCAGGTCGGTCGTGCGGGCAGGGGTATCCTGTCCGCCCTCCCTCGACAGCTGGTGGAGGGTATGGGCATAGAGGTATCCACTACACTTGGCGGACTGGGATGAATCCTCGCGTCGAAAGGCGACGTGATCAGCGGGCCGGACGACTCGGGCGCTCCCGTGCCGTGCCGGCGGACGATGGAGGGAACGGTGTTCATGCGGAGACGCGGCTGTCTGGTTTCATTCGGCGCGCTTGCGTTCCTCGCGCTGGTGTGCTGCCTGCTGGTCTGGTTCGTGGGACTACCGCGATTCCAGGACTCGATCGCGGATGGCATTCGCGAGGGGCTTTCGACGGAGGTCGCGC
>DASYWL010000105.1:0-3655 GCA_035936055.1 Thermomicrobiales bacterium | reverse complement strand
GACATCGCCGGCTTCTACCGCCACTGCGGCTTCGCCCTGCCGCACCAAGACAAGCAACCATCATGAAATCCGCTCTAGATGACCGATGGCAGGTTCGACTGCAGCAAGATCAGGATCACGAGCACAGGCATGACGGTGAGGAGCCCATCGAGCGTGAATCGGAGCGTGAAGACCATTGCCGTCACCAGGGGGAGGTCAGTCGGGAGTGAGCCGGCATTCCTGGTAACGGGAGCAAGGAGGCTGGCTGCGATGAGTGCCGGCAGGATTGGTGGAAGCCTCGCACTCAGAAATCGCTGGCCGAGCAGGTAGGCCAATCCCATACCGCCGACGGCGACCGGTTCCTCGCCCAGCAGGGAGAAGAGGTCGACGACGAATGGGAGGACCGCGCCGGCCAGCAGGCCCAGCACCACCGGCGTTGGCACGAGCGAGGCGAGGTGGTCCGAGACGCCCATCGCCACCACGGCGAGGACGACCGCCCCAGCGACGAGCGACGCGCCAACTAGCTCGGCGAACGCGATGTCGCCGCCGAGCCGTGCGATGAAGATCATGAAAAAGACGTTCCCGGTGAGAACGAGTGGTTGCCGATAGAGCAGGGCGAACGCGAGGCTCAGGGCGCTCGGAATGGCATAGAGCGCCACGATCCAGCTGGTGAGCTTGTCGCTCGTCAGTCGCATGGACTTCCCGACTGCAACGGGAATGGTGACGATCACCACCGGGAGAATGATCATCGGCAGGGCGGCGCCGATCCAGGTCAGCCAGAGACCTTTCGCAGGTGTGCTGGTGTCGCTACTGGCATGTTCCTCTCGGCTCAGTCTCTCGTCAGACATTGCGCCTAGCGGCGACGATTGGGATCGCCATGAGGCTGAAATCGCCTTCGGACCAGACTCGCTGCTGGCGCTGTTTGATCATGGAAAGGTCGGGGACAGAGGTGGTCATGGCCGTCCTCCTGACCGAGTGGAGGGAATGGCGAAACGACCCCCTTATCCTATGACGGATCGGACTTACGTCAATAGGCGTTCGGAGCGTAATGGCTCTTGAGGGTCAGGGACGACTCGGTTCAGCCGATCTTGCGGATGAACTGCTCGGCCCAGGTATCGTATTCGCGGCTGAGCACCGTGACCTCGGTGCCGTCCGGGGTAGGGTCGCAGGCGATGCTGAGGAAGCCTGCCTCGCTGCAGAAGGTGATGGTGTTGTTCCGGGTCGAGGCCTCAGGGAGGCCAAGTTCGCCTTCCGGCCCGAAGAACGCGCAGGCCTGGTCGATCACCTCACGAGGGGAGCGTTTGGTTGTCGTGCCGTAGCGCATGGTACGTGCTCCTGCCTGTCGCCGCCGATGGTGGCATCGTGCCACGTGCCCAAATGCTGAGGCTATCGGAGGGTATACTCTGCCAATTGTACCAATTCGGCTCTGCATGACTGGAGTAATCAGTGACATGGCAGATGATCGAGCGGCGCTGCGGGCCCGGGTGAGTGATGAGCAGGTCCGCGAGCGGGTGGACTCCCTGCTGGCGGAGATGACGGTCGAGGAGAAGGCGGGGCAGCTCACCCAGTACTTCTACTTCGGCTTCCTCCGGGACATGCCCGCCGGCGAGGGCGACGACGAGTTCAACCAGCCGGATCTGGTTGAGGCGGCCCTGGCCCGAGGCGAGGCAGGCTCGCTGCTGTTCGTGCGGGAGCCCGCCGAGTTCAACCGGTTGCAGAAGCTGGCGATCGACGGGAACGGCCACGATATCCCACTGATCTTCGGCTTCGACGTCATCCACGGATTCCGGACAATCCTGCCGGTGCCGATCGCGATGGCGTCCTCGTGGGACCCGGAGGTGGTCGAGCGCGGTCAGGTGGTCGCTGCGCGGGAGGCTCGGGCTGTCGGCATCCACTGGACCTTCGCGCCGACGGTGGGCATCGCACGAGACCCACGTTGGGGTCGCATCGTCGAGGGGGCAGGGGAGGATGCCTTTCTCGGGGCAGCCATGGCCGTGGCCCAAGTGCGTGGATTTCAGGGCGAGGGGATCGGCGCGCCGGAGCGGGTGGTCGCCGGGCCGAAGCACTTCGCCGGGTACGGCGCCGCACTGGGTGGCCGGGACTACGACGAGGCGAACATCTCCGACTACGAGCTCTGGAACACCTACTTCCCGCCGTTCAAGGCCGCCCTCGATGCCGGCGCCGGCAACGTCATGACGGCCTACATGTCGCTCAACGGCGTGCCGGCCACCGGCAACCCCTGGCTCTTTGACGAGGTGCTGCGGCAGACGTGGGACTTCGAGGGTTGGGTCGTCTCCGACGCCAACGCTGTGCGCAACCTGAAAACCCACGGTTACGCCAAGGATCTCGCCGAAGCGGGTGTGCGGGGCCTCACCGCCGGCTGTGACATGGAGATGGCAGTCGCTGATCCGGCCTACGCCCACCTGCCCGAGGCCCTCGCAGACGGGCGTATCGACGAGTCGACGTTCGACGCCAGCGTCCGGCGAGTGCTGGAGGCCAAGGTTCGGCTTGGGCTCTTCGAGGAACCGTTCGTCGACGAGGACCGTGCACGGCAGGTCGTGCGCGATCCCGCCCACCGGGAGGTTGCCCGTGAGGCGGCCGAGCGCTCGGCGGTGCTGCTGAAGAACGGCGGTGACCTGCTGCCGCTCAGTGCTGATACAAGGGGCTCGCTCGCCGTGATCGGTCCATTGGCTGACTCGAGGCGCGACACGCTCGGTCCCTGGTGCTTTGAGTTCGACCTGGAAGAGACCGTGACCGTGCTGGAGGGCATCCGGGAGAAGGTCGGCGACGCAGTCACGGTCGAGTACGCACCCGGCATCCGGCCGGCGCAGCGGACGTTCCCGTCGATGTTCGACATGTGGCCCGGTAACGCACCGGAAGATCCCGAAAACTTCGACGACGAGGCGGAGTTCCGGCGAGCGGTGGATCTGGCGCGGGAATCCGATATCGCCATCGTCGTGGTCGGCGAGTGGCAGAACATGATCGGCGAGGCAGCATCCCGATCCTCGCTGGAGCTCCCCGGTCGCCAGCTGGAGTTGCTGCAGGCGGTCGCCGAAACCGGTACCCCGGTCGTGCTGCTCGTGATGAACGGCCGGCCGCTCGACCTTCGCTGGGCGGTCGAGCACGTCCCGGCGATCCTCGATATCTGGTATCCCGGCACGCGTGGCGGCGAGGCGGTGGCCAACCTGCTCTTCGGCGATGCCGTGCCGGGCGGCAAGCTGCCGTTTACCTGGCCGCGGGCGGTCGGGCAGGTGCCGATGATCTACAACCACACTGCGTCACATGAGCCTCAGAAGCAGGGCACCCGCTATTGGGACGAGGCAAGCACGCCGCTCTTCCCGTTCGGCCACGGCCTGAGCTACGGCAGGTTCGAGTACCGCAACCCGACGCTCGATCGGGACCGCATCGCGGCGGGCGAGACGCTGACTGTGTCGGTGGAGGTGGTCAACATCGGAGCGTGCACGGGCGACGAGGTGGTGCAACTCTACATCCATCAGCGGCACGGCCGCGCGGCGCGGCCGGTGCGCGAGCTGAAGGGCTTCCGGCGGGTGACGCTGGAGCCAGAGGCCTCGCAGCGGATCGAGTTCACGCTCGGCCCGGATGAGTTGCGCTACTGGCATGCGTTGGAGCGTGACTGGGTAATCGACGCAGCGACGTTCGATGTCTGGGTCGGGGG
>DASYWL010000104.1:0-14197 GCA_035936055.1 Thermomicrobiales bacterium | reverse complement strand
GACCGGTATCGTCGCTGCTGAAGTGTCCCCGGACGCGCTGAGGACGCTGAAGGTGCCATCCGTCTCCAGCACGACCGCGTCGACCGCATCCATCGAGAGCTTGCCGGTCTGTCGGACCGCTGCCTGTACCTCCGAACGGGTTACCCGCATACGCTTGAGTTGTCGGTCAAGGTACTGTCCATGGTGGTAGATCAGGGTGGGCTCGTCCTTGACGATTCGCGCGACGGTGTCCGATCGGACCGAGAGCCAGGTGATCACGAACTGCAGGCTGATGAGCAGGCCCATGGCGAGCAGCCCTTCGACGAGGGCGACCGATTGGCTCAGCAGCGTTGAGGCCAGCGTCGATCCCATGGCGACCGTGACCACGAAATCGAACGCGTTCATCTTCGAGAGTGTGCGCTTGCCCGACACGCGCAGCATCAGCACGAGGCCGACATAGGCGAGCGTGCCGACAAGGAGCGTGCGGCCCAAGCCGGCCCAGTTGTCGAACAACCACTGCATCCACGTTCCCTTCGGTCGCTAATCCGGTATCTCGATCTCGTCTAGCCCCTCCTCGGGAGGCGGGAACTGCGGGTCCATTTCCTCGAGCGTCTCGACGATCGTGCGGGCGACGACGAGGTCGCGATACCACTTGCGGTTCGCCGGCACCACATACCACGGGGCGTGCTCGGTGCTCGTCCGCCTGATCATCGCCTCGTAGGCGTGCTGGTAGTTGCCCCAGTGCTCGCGGTCGGCCAGATCGGCTGAGTGGAACTTCCAGTGCTTGTCGGGTTTGTCGAGGCGCTCCTGCAGCCGCTCACGCTGTTCCTCCTTCGAGATGTCGAGGAAGAACTTGAGGGCGCGTGTGCCGTTGTCGGCGAGCAATCGCTCGAACGCATTGATGTGGTCGTAGCGGTGCTTCCAGACCTCCTTGGGCGCCAGCTCCTTGACGCGCACGACCAGCACGTCCTCATAGTACGAGCGGTTGAAAATCCCGATCATGCCCTTGATGGGCGTGTGGTCGTGATAGCGCCAGAGGAAGTCGTGGTCGAGCTCCTCTGCGCTCGGTTGTTTGAACGACCAGACGCGTACGCCCTGAGGGTTGACGCCGCGGAAGACACGCCTGGTGGTGCTGTCCTTGCCGCCGGTGTCAGTTGCCTGGAAGATGATCAGCAGACTCTGCTTGTGCTCGGCGTAGAGCCGCTCCTGCAGATCCTGAAGGCGTTGGCGGAGGACCTTCAGCTCTGCCTTAGCGAGCGGCTTGTCGTCGTCGCCGAAGCCGCCGATGGAGTCGGGCTCGGTCTTTTTGATCTTGAATGACTTCGGATCCGGGACGCGGTGGTCATGCACGCGTGCAAGGGCATCGTCGGCCAGCTGCGTGTCGTCACTCATCTCGCTCTCCGCTGTTCCCCACGATGGTTCGTCAGCGAGAGACTTGGCAAGGACGGTGCCAACGGAGGAGCATGCAGCCGCGAAGAGTGGCGTCCCTCGAGGGACGCCGCTCGAATATACATATAAATGCCATGGGATTAGTGAAGAACTGCCGAATTCGCGTGTGTCGCTTACGGGCTGACCACCAGCAGCACGAGCAGGAACATGGCGATGAGGCCAGTGACGGTGAACCCGCGGAGAATCAGATCCTCGCGGGTAAGGACGTCTTGCGCACGGCGTTCATTCTCGGTCATTGGATTGTGTTTCCCCCCCACTTCTGGCCGTTCGCATCGCAGCACGCTTGGCGTGACCCTGCGAGGACGGCCACTGAAACCCTTGTCGGTCGATCGGACTGCGGGTTACCAACCAGAACCTCGGCCCCTCCAGACCTCGGCTCAAAGGTGTACGTACATCGGTACGCTTCCTCATCGAGTGTAGCGGTCTGGTGTCGCCGTGTCAATCGAGCGTCACTCCGATCCAGTCAGTGTACCGGCTATCCGGCGGCATCAATCCAGACGTGTGCCGCCATCGTGACAAACTGGCAACGCAAGTCTCTTCACGGGACGACGGTGCAGGCGACACGGATTGGTCACCCGGTACGGGATACGACGATCTCCCTCGCACGAGGCGTTCCATGAGCATGAGCGCCAGCTATTGGAAGACGTCAACGCTCTTGCGCGATCCCGTCCCGCGTCCCAATCTTGGAGCCATCGGCCCGGAAGAACAGCACAGAGGAGGACACCATGACCTTCGACGGACTCGGGACGCACATCGGCAACCTCGCGCGGCGCTCGCACGCTCGGACGCGCTCCATCAGCGCGGAGAACCCAACCGGCGCGCTGGGCCAGGGTGGCATGGTGACCGAGGGGACCGGCTCTGTCGCGGCGCGCGACCTCGGGCAGGGCTGGAAGGTGTCGCCATCGATCGATGTCGCTGGAAGCGAGACGGTGACGCTGGCCGAGATCGAGGGTCCAGGCGCGATCCAGCACATCTGGCTCACGGTACACCCGCAGCACTGGCGCTCGCTGGTTCTGCGCATGTTCTGGGACGGCGAGGACGCACCGAGCGTCGAGGTGCCTCTCGGGGACTTCTTCTGCAACGGATGGTGCCAGCGAAGCAATGTCGCCTCGATCCCGGTTGCGGTCAATCCGGCGGGAGGCTTCAACAGCTACTGGCAGATGCCCTTCCGCCGGTCGGCACGCGCAACGCTGGAGAACCTGACGCCGGACCAGATCAAGGGCTTCTACTACCAGATCACGTGGACCGAGACGGGGATCCCCGAGGATAGTGCCTACCTGCATGCGCAGTGGCGGCGCTCCAACCTCCTCCCCTATGGTGAGGTGCACACGCTGCTCGATGGTGTCGAGGGGTTCGGGCACTACGTCGGCACCTATATCGCCCTGGGGCAGCAACAACAGCGGCTGGTGGGGCGAGGGCGAGATCAAGTTCTACATGGATGCCGACGATGAGTGGCCGACGATCTGCAGCACCGGCACGGAAGATTACTTCGGCGGTGCGTGGAACTTCGAGGAGGTGCCGGATACCTACACGCCGTACACCACGCCGTATCTCGGACTGCCCCAGGTGATCGTGCCGACCGGCATGCGCAACTCGCAGTACCGCTTCGGGATGTACCGGTGGCATGTTCCGGATCCGATCCGGTTCGAGGAGCGGCTGCGGGTGACGATCCAGGCGCTCGCCTGGCGGCGCCCGCTGGAGGGGAAGCCACGCTACCTGCCGCTCCAGGACGATATCGCCTCGACCGCGTTCTGGTACCAAGCGGAGCCTCACGCGCCGTTCCCCGTTCTCGGAGATTTCGACACGCTGGAGGTGATCTAAAGCGACGGGCTCTCTGTTCGCCCAAGTTCCGTAGTGGATGACTTGGCTGTGCTGTCAGGGTGATGAGAAAACAGGACTCCGCGCAGCCAATGGCGTCCTTCGACTGCATCGGGTCTCGGCCAAGGAGGACATTGCCCCGCACGTGCGATGGAAACCAAGAAGCTGGCGAGCGCGGGCAAGTCCTCCGCTACAAGTGCTGGGTTCCGGACCGGTAGAGGAGAGGCATCCATGCTCATAGAAATTCTGGGGAGTGGCGGTGCGGACCCGGCGCCACGTCCGGGCTGTCACTGTCCAACGTGCGAGGTCGCACGGGAGAGGGGCATTCCGTACGCGCGCACCGGGCCGTCCACCTTCGTTCACGGCGCGAACATCCTGTTTGACACCCCGGAAGAGACTCGTGGCCAGCTGAACCGGGCGGGAATCGATCGCGTGACTGCATGCTTCTACTCGCACTGGCATCCCGATCATGTCATGGGCCGCCGGGTCTTCGAACTGCTGAACTGGGACGTCTACGGCTGGCCTCCCAGGTTACACGTGACCGACGTCTACCTGCCGGAGCAGGTCGCGGTGGATTTCGAGGCACATCTCGGCGGCGCGGAGCACTTCTCGTACCTGGAACAGATCGGGGTGGTGCGCGTCCACGAAGTCCGCGATGGGACAAGCGTTACCGTCGAGGGGGTGACGGTGACACCGATCCGGCTCGCGGAGTCCTACGTTTATGCATTCTTCGTCGAGCACGCGGGTACCCGCGTGCTGATCGCGCCGGATGAGCTGGTCGGGTGGTCTCCGCCTGCGTGGCTGGAAGGGCTCGATCTCGCAGTGCTGCCGATGGGTATCTGCGAGCATGACCCCTTCACCGGCGAGCGGAAGGTGCACGAGGACCATCCCATCCTGCAACTGGAGATGACGTTCCCGGAAACCATCGAAGTCGTGCGTGGGCTGCGGCCAACGCGAGCAGTGCTGACCCACATTGAGGAGGCCGACGATCCTGGCCCTGATATCCTCAATCAGCTCGCGGCGATGCATCAGGAAGGGAGCCTGCCCATCACGTTCGCGCATGACACGATGCGGATCGAGGTCGGACCCGCCTGAGAGGCCCTTCCGAACATCATGCAAGCAGCGCCGTGGGCAGGCTGGGGATCGGCTATGCTGCCCGGGACGAACAGTCCTACCGGAAGACGACGGGGAGCGGGAGATGACCGAGAAGCGACGGGTGCTGATCACCGGGGCCAGGGGACGGATCGGCAGGTGCCTCACGGAGGGACTGAAGGATCGCTACATCCTTCGGTTGCACAATCGCACCCAGACGTCCGAGCCCGAGGGCTTCGACCACGCCACCGCCGATCTCTCCGAGTACGATGACGTGCGTCCGATGCTCGACGGGGTCGACACGGTGCTCCACATGGCCGCCAACCCGAGCGTGCAGGCACCGTGGGAGTCGATCGTGAGCGACAACATCGTCTCCACGCGCAACGTCCTCGAAGCGGCGAAGGATGCCGGGGCGCGTCGCGTCATCTTCGCCTCGTCCAACCATGCAATGGGCATGTATGACCGTGATGGCGAATGGCCGATCTACACTTCGATGCCGGTGCGGCCGGACAGCCACTACGGCGCCTCGAAGGTGATCGGCGAGGTCTTCGGTCGCTACTACTATGATGCCTTCGGGCTGGAGTTCATCTCGCTGCGAATCGGCTGGTTTACCGACCAGCTCGCCACTCGCAAGGACCACTCGATCCTGCGGGCGATGTGGCTCGGGCCGCGCGATGCGGTCAACGTCGTGTTCGGGGCGATCGAGACGACTGTGCCGTTCGGCATCTACTATGCCGTCTCCGATAACCCGGATCGGCGCTGGGACATCACCAACACGATGGTCGACCTCGGTTACCGCCCCGTGGAGAGCTGGGAGACGGAGCTGGGGATGGAGGAAGGTCACCAGCCCGGCGAGCCGCCCCGTCGCGAGGAGTGGCTGTAACGCTGCCGAGTGCTTCGCACGGGGACCCGTCGCTGCGCTCAGGGTGACGGGTGGTTGGTTGGTGGTACCGAGCGCAGTTGGCCAGCAGGTTTCTTTCGGCCATTCGTGGGATACTGTGCGTCGCTGTTGAGGCGAGTCTGATCGCCTCCCGGGTCCTCACGTCATCTCACGCTCCGGAGCACGATCGTGTCCGACGTCCAGCGGCCCGCTGCCGCGATACCCCCTGAGCGCACCAGCGCCGAGTTCACCACTGCGCTGCCGGGCCGGTACGATCACCGCTCGGCCCTCCGCTGGCTGCTCTCGCATCTCTCCGTGACGAAGGGGTGGTTCGCCGTATTTCTCGCCGCGTCGGTGCTCGCCGCAGCCTTCAACGGGTTCATCCCCATCCTGACCGGACAGGCATTCGACGAGGTGCTCGGCACGCCCGATGATCCGATGGCGGTGCTGGTACGCATCTCCCTGTTGCTGCTCGGCGTGGTGGTGCTGCGCGGCGTCTTCGATCTGCTGGCTCGTATCGCGATCGAGCTGGTCGCCAAGCGCGTCGACCGCAATACCCGGCAGGAGTTGTTCGTTTCCCTGCTTGGCAAGAGCCAAACCTTCCACAATCGGCAGCAGGTCGGCGACCTGATGGCGCGCGCCACCAACGATGTCCGCCAGATCAATCTCGGCTTCTCGCCCGGCATCGATCTCATCTTCGATGGCCTGACGGTGCTGGTGGCGCCGTTCTTCTTCATCGCCTTCATCGACCCGCAGCTGCTGCTCTCGCCGGTCGCCTTCCTGATCGCCTTCGTGCTGGCGCTGCGGCTCTACATGCGCCAGCTCACGCCGGTGTCCGACAGGATGCGAGCCCAGTTCGGGGTAATGAACGCCGGGCTGAACGAGTCCGTCCGTGGCGTCGAGGTGATCAAGGCGACCGGCCAGGAGCGGCAGGAGCGTGGTCGCTTCCGCACCCAGGCGCGGCTCTATCGCGACTATCAGGTGGCACGGGGCCGGGTCGAGGCACGCTACCTGCCGACCCTGCTGCTGGCCGTGGCGGTCACCGGCGCGCTCTTCCATGGGCTCTGGATGGTTGACCGGGGAAGGATCAGCATTGGCGATCTGATCGCCTACCTCGGACTGATGCAGCAGCTGAGCTTCCCGACCTTCATCTCCATCTTCTCCTTCGCCATGGTGCAAATGGGGCTCTCCGCCGCCGACCGCATCCTTAGTGTGATTCGCGAGGAGACCGAGCTTGACCAGAACGAAGGCGGCTACACCGGGCCTATGCGAGGCGAGATCACCTTCGATGATGTGACCTTCCGCTACGAAACGGACGAGTCGCCCGCCGTCGAAAACATCAGCTTCACCGCACGGCCAGGCGAGACGATCGCGATCGTCGGCGAGACCGGCTCCGGCAAGAGCACGCTGACGAAGCTCGTCAACCGCACCTTCGACGTCAGCTCAGGACACGTCCTGATCGACGGCGTGGACGTGCGTGAATGGAATCTCGACGCGCTGCGCTCAAATATCTCGACGATCGAGCAGGACGTCACCCTCTTCTCGCGCACGATCGCCGAGAACATCGGCTTCGGCCTCGGGGACCAGCTCGACCGCGAGGCGATCGTGCAGGCAGCGAAGGATGCGCAGGCGCACGAGTTCATCGTCGAGATGGAGAAGGGCTACGACACGGTGATCGGCGAGCGAGGGATCACGCTGTCCGGCGGGCAGCGCCAGCGCCTCGCGATCGCGCGCGCGCTCGTCACGCAGCCGCGCATCCTCATTCTCGACGACTCCACGAGCGCGATCGACAGCGCAACCGAGGACCGGATCCAGACGGCGATCCGGCGCGTTCTGGAGGGCCGCACCACGCTGCTGATCACCCATCGGCTCTCGCAGATCCGGCAGGCGGACCGCGTGCTGCTCATCCGAAACGGCAGGATCGTCGACAGCGGCCCTCATGATGAACTGCTGGCGACTTCGCAGCTGTACCGGCGCATCTTCCTGCACTACGACGAAGTGATGCAGCCGGAATCCGCTCCAGCGGGTGTGGAAGGAGCATAGGTGTGGGTTTCATCATGCACGGCCTCGACGCCGAGGACTACGACCGGAAGTACAGTGATAGCGAGTTGCTCCGCCGCATCTTGGGTTACTTCCGGCCGGCAGCGGCGGCAATGGTGCTCGTCGGGGCGATGATCACGCTGCACTCCGTGATGCAGATGGTGCAGCCGGTGGCGATCAGCTGGGGCATCGATCGGATTATCCAGGACGCCGCCGGAGAGATCCTCTGGCTGCTCGCCGGCATCATCCTCACCGCCGGCGTGCTCGCGTGGGCCTTCAATTTCGTCCGGCAGTCGGTGACGGCACGGGTGGTCGGCGATGTGGTGCTCGCGCTCCGTACCGACGCGTTCGACGCCGCGATGGAACGCGATCTCTCGTTCTTCGACAGGAACCCGTCCGGCAAGGTCGTTTCCCGTGTCACCAGCGACTCCGACGAATTCGCCAACGTCGTCACCCTGACGATGAACCTGCTCAGCCAGGTGCTGCTGGTCTTCATCGTGATCGGAATCCTCTACAGCCGCAACGCGTTCCTGGCAACGGTGGCGCTGGCGATGACGCCAGTGGCGATCGCGATCGCGCTCGTGTTCCGCAGGGTTGCGCGGGAGACGACCTTGCGGGCACAACGCTCGATCGCGCGCGTCAACGCGGCGATCCAGGAGGCGATGAACGGCATCGCGATCGCCAAGAACTTCCGGCAGGAGCGCGCGCTGTACAACGAGTTCCACCCGATCAACGAGCAGTCGTTCCAGGTGCAGTTCCGCCAGGGACTCGTCTTCGCCGCGATCTTTCCGGTGCTCAGCGCCGTCGCCGGACTCGGCACGGTGCTGTTGGTCTACCTCGGTGGCCGGCAGGCGATCGACGGGGACATCTCGGCCGGCGACTGGTTCCTCTTCTTCCAGAGCGTGCTGCTCTTCTGGTTCCCGGTCACGAGCATTGCATCGTTCTGGTCCCAGTTCCAGCAGGGATTGAGCGCTTCGGAGCGCATCTTCGCGCTGGTCGACGCCGACCGGGAGATCGTCCAGACGGCGAGCGAGGATCCCGGGCGCATCCGGGGCGAGATCGAGTTCCGTAAGCTCGGGTTTCGCTACGACCAGACGCAGAAGGTGCTGCACGAGTTCGACCTGACCATCCCCGCCGGGCAGACGCTGGCGATCGTCGGGCACACCGGCGCGGGGAAGTCGACCCTCGGCAAGCTGATCACGCGGTTCTACGAGTTCCACGAGGGTGAGCTGCTCATCGATGAGAGGGACATCCGCTCGTTCGATCTCCCGGAGTACCGCAAGCAGCTCGGCATTGTGCCGCAGTCGCCCTTCCTCTTTTCGGGCACCGTCGCAGACAATATCCGCTACCCGAAGCCGGACGCCACCGACGAGGAGGTCGAGGCAGCGGCTCGGTTGGTCGGGAACGGCGACTGGGTCGAGACGCTGCCGAACGGTCTGCAGACGGACGTCGGCGAGTACGGGCGCTCGCTCTCAATGGGGCAGCGGCAGCTGGTGGCGCTCGCGCGGGTGCTGATCCAGGACCCGGCGATCGTCATCCTCGACGAGGCGACGGCAAGCGTCGACCCGCTCACCGAGGCGCAGATCCAGGAAGGGCTCGACGTGGTGCTGGCGGACCGGACGTCGATCGTGATCGCACACCGGCTCTCGACGATCGAGCACGCCGACCGGATCATCGTGCTCGACCACGGTGAGATCGCCGAGGAGGGGACGCACCGGAGCCTGATGGCGAAGGGCGGGCGATACTGCGACGTCTACAACACCTACTTTCGCCACCAATCGCCGAACTATGTGCCCGGCGAGGGGTTCGTAGGTGGCAATGGGGTGCAGAGCGCCGCCGAATGAACCATCGAAGTGACTGAGTAGATACGCGGTGAGATGCGTGGATTGACGTTAAGAACGGCATTGTGTGGGGATAGGACAGGGTCGCCGTGGAGTCGAGCCACACGCACCGCTTCGCTCTGGCTCCCGCGTCTTGATCATTCGATTCTGTTGGCGGGCGGCCGTCTGGGCGTTGGACCGGTGCAACGCCGGTTCAGTGGTTGTTGGTGGTCAGCGGAATCCTGCCTCAATGGACGAAACCCGGGCATTTCAGCCCGGGTCTACACCAAGGTGTCTGATCGTGACACGGGTTTCCCGGTGGCATGGCCACCTTCGGGCGAAACGCCGGGCACAGGACCCGGCGCTGCACGGTTGCGCCGGCTACGGGGTGACGGATGCTTCGCGGTGGGCGACCTCCTCGCGGATGGCGGGGGCGACCTTCGCGCCGAAGAGCTCGATTGCATGCATGACCTTCTCGTGCTCGACGGCGCCGATGCCGAAGTGGATCAGGTAGCGCTGGTGATGGAACAGCTCGTACTGGTGGAGGATCTTCTCGATCACCTGCTCCGGCGAGCCCATCATCAAATGCCCGTGCAGGCCGGTGCCGGCCTCGAACTGCTCGCGGGTCATCGGTGGCCACCCTCGCTCGCGGCCGATCTGGTCCATCATCCCCTTGTAGGCGGCGAAGGTATCCTCGATCGCCTGCTCCATCGAGTCGGCGACGTGCCCATGCGTGTTAATCGCCAGATGGAGGGATGCCCGGTCGTGTCCGGCCTGCGTGCCTGCCTCCCGGTAGATCTCGGCGAATGGTACGAACCGCTCCGGCTGACCGCCGATGATCGCGAGCGTCATCGGGAGCGCCAGCATGCCGGCCCGCACCGCGGACTGCGGCGTGCCGCCGACGGCAACCCCGATCGGCAGCTTGTCCTGGCATGGGCGCGGATAGATCGCCTGGTCCTGCAGGGGTGCCCGGTGCCGCCCGGACCAGGTAACGCGTTCGTTGTCGCGGATCTTCAGCAGGAGGTCGAGCTTCTCGGCGAAGAGTTCGTTGTAGTCATTCAGGTCGTAGCCGAAGAGCGGGAAGGACTCGATGAACGAGCCGCGCCCGACCATGATCTCGGCGCGTCCCCTGGAGAGTTGATCGATGGTGGCGAACTGCTCGAAGACGCGGACGGGCTCCTCGGAGCTGAGGACGGTCACGGCGCTGGAGAGGCGGATGTTCGCGGTCCGTGCGGCGGCGTAGGCGAGCACGGTCGATGGCGAGGAGACGGCGTAGTCGCGGCGGTGATGCTCCCCGACACCGAAGACCTCGAGCCCGACCTGATCGGCCAGCTCGATCTCCTCGATGAGGTTGCGCAGGCGTTCACCTTGGCTGATAGTCTGCCCGGTGGCGGGATTGGTCGTGGCGTCGGCGAAGCTGACGAGTCCGAGTTCCATGAAGTCAGAGTCCTTGCTGAATGCGGCGGCGTGACGCAACAGGGCAATTGTCACACCTCGGATTGCCTGCTGAGGTTAAGTCGTGTGCGTACCTCTCCAGACACTCTGGCGCTGTGCCGCCCCCTCGACCTCATTCCGAGCGTAGCGAGGAGTCCCCGCGCGAAGTGGGCTGCCCGCAGGGCAGCTTCCCGGCCTCAAGCACCACAACGATCGACAGAGGCCGACACCTACAGTGCCGGCGCCTCGCGCAGGGATGCTTCGACTTGTCCCGACGCCAAGGCGCCTCGTCGGCTCGGCATGATAGAAGACTTGCGTGCGCTATCTGGAACCGTTCTCTTCCAGGCGCTCGTGGAGCAGCATCAGGACGGCCGCCTCCTCCGGGTCGAGGTCGGCGAGGTGCTCGGCCAGCTCCTGCCCAGCCCGCTGGCGAATTGATTCGACGGTATCGCCGTCCATGTAGGCGTCGATGATCGCCGGGTGCACGTAACACTTGCGGCAGATCGTCGTGGTGTTGCCCAGCCTTCCGGCAACCCGCTCGATGGCGTCCACGACGTTCTTCTTGGCGGCTGTCTCGGAGTCGAACTCCTCGAACTCGGCGAGCGCCTCGGCGGCCAGCTTGGTCCCTGCCCAAGTGCGGAAATCCTTGGCGGTGTAGTCGGCGCCAGTAATCTCCTTGAGATAGGCGTTGACATCGTCCGAGTCAATCGGCTGGCGGTTGCCCTCGTCATCGACGTACTGGAAGAGGTGCTGGCCGGGGATGTCCTGGCACTGCTTGACGATGCGGGCGAGGCGGCGGTCGCGCAGGTCAACCTCGTGCTCGATGCCGCCCTTGCCGCTGAACTCGAAGGTGATCGTTGAGCCGTGGATGTCGGCGTGGCGGTCGCGCATGGTCGTCAGCCCAAACGACTTGTTCTCCTTCGCGTACTGGTCGTTGCCGACGCGGATCAGCGTTGTCTCCAGCAGCCGGACGACGAGCGCCAGCACCTTCTCCTTTGGCAAGCCGTGCTTGCGCAGGTCGGCGTCGACACGCTCCCGAATCGACGGGAGCGCCTTGCCGAAGGCGAGGACGTGCTCATACTTGTTCTCGTCGCGGACTTCGCGCCACCTGGGATGGTAGCGGTACTGCTTGCGGCCCTTCGCGTCGCGGCCGGTGGCCTGCAGGTGTCCCTTGGGCGACGGGCAGATCCAGACTTCGGTCCAGGCGGGCGGGATGGCGAGCGACTTGATGCGCTCGATCACCTTCGTGTCGGTCATGCGTTCGCCGTTGGGGTCACGGTAGGAGAACCCCTTGCCGGCCCGGCGACGAGTGATGCCCGGGCGGTCATCGAGGATGTAGCGTAGCCCGGCCTCGCGGGCAGATTCTTCCGGATCGGCAACCGCGACAGCTTCGACCGTCGGTTCTCCTTCGAGCATGTGTCGTCTCCCTCTGGGTCCCAGTCGGGACCGGTCTGCTCTCACGCAGAACACATGCCAGACAGGTGGGACGGATGTTCCTCGCTGAGCCGATCAGGATCGCTTCCGTCGTTCATTCCAATCGCCGGTACGACGTCGAGTTTCGAGCAGCGCCTCACGGTAAGATGCCGCCATCTTGCATAGGACGGGAGGAGAGGCAATGACATCTGCGTACCGAATTCATACTCAAAGCATCCTGCCGGTCGTCGGGCCGGAGCTGACTGACGACCTCAATCAAGGCCTTGCATCGCTATATGACACCAGCGTTGAGTCATCCAGTCTCGATTATGAGCCACCTGCTGCTGGGTTTTCAGAGATCGCGTTCACGATCGTCGCGACGGGTACGTTCGGGCTCCTTTTCAAGTTTTTCGAGCCGCTTGTTGTGGCGGCCGGCGAAGCATACCGATATGAGGTTCTGCGATTGATACGGAGCGGGCGCCGAAGCAAGGAGTCAGGTCGAGGGTATGTGCCCTTGTAGATCGCCATTGGGGAGGAGTCCTCAGAGGCGTATCCTGTCGCCCCGGTTCGCTATTACTTTCATGGAAGTCTTGACGAAGAAGCGCTCCTGAAGCGCCTAGAGGCCGCTAACGAGCACGTGCGCACCATTCCGCCTGAGTATTTCTCGGGTCCAAGCGGACCTTCCGAGAACGGATTCTTCTGGGACGATGAGTATGTTCGATGGCGTGGAGTAATCTGGCGCTATCCTGATCCCCCGTTTGGCGAGTATTGGATGCCTCCTGGAGTCCTCGACCCCGAGGACTAGTTCTTCGTCGGCTTTTTCTGATAAATAACGGTCAACTTTCTGTTCCTTCTAGTTGAGCAGAACCCGCCTATTGACAAGCACCCACGGCAGTTCTCGGCTGAGACGGAGGTCTTGGACGACTTATGCTCGCTGCGGGTCCGTATCACTACCCCCGTCACCTAATCGCCCTAGAGATGTCGTCAGTCGAGTGTGGCAGGCTTGATCAGTTCTCGAAGTGCCTTCACTCTCTTCGGGCACAGGCATGAATGGCATTCAAGGCAGAAGCGATCACCCTCATCGAAGCAAGCATGAGAGCTAGTGCCAACTTTCTGGAGGAGGGGAGCTACATCATTTGACAAGTGACTCAAGCAGTCGCTCGGCGCATCGCCGGGGCGGCGCGGAGCATCCGAAGCGTCGCCCAGAGATTGATCAGCAGCAGCGCGTAGCCGAGCGACATCGCCAGTGTGGTTGCCGCGGGGGGATCCCAGCCGGAGTCGAGCCCGAAGGCCAGTAACACACCCCCGAGCCCGACGCTGGTCGACGAGATGAAAAGGTCGCCGAGCAGGATCGACGAGGAGACGTGGCCTTCCGACCCCTCGCCGGCATGCCCGAGTGCGATCAGCGACGTTGTGGGGTAGGCGAGTCCCATACCCAGCCCGGCGATGATCCAGCCTGGCATCGCCACACCGATCCAGATGTCCTGCGTGAGCGCCATCGTGCCGTAGATGACGCCGATGCCGGCGAGCAGGCAACCGAGACCGGAAAGCGCGCGCAGGGGACGCCCCTCGACGCCACTGGCGTTCTCCCACCGTGCCTGAATCCACGAGCCGGAGGTCCAGCTCAGCGACCCCGCCGTCAATACGAGACCGGCGGTGGTGGCGCTGACGCCGCCGAACTCCTTGAGGGCGAAGACCATGTAGGTCTCCGAGACGATGAATGCCCCGAAGCAGAGGCTGCGGATGAAGATCGCCGCCGGGAGCATCGGGCGCGCGGTGAGGATCCCCTCGGGCATCAGGTGGCGCAGCGCGAAGACGAGACCACCCAGCCCGGCAACCGTCACCAGCGCGGCGAGTGCGACCGGATTCAGCTCCAGCCCGCCTAGGAAGATGCCGGTGGAGAGGGCGAGCGCCGCCGCCATGGCCAAGCGGCGTTTTCGTCCCGCGCCGACCTGCATCGGCGGTCGCGCCTGGTGCATGCGGTGGTAGGCGGGAAGGGTCAGCGGCGCGACGACGAGGAGCACCGGGATGAGCAGGTAGAAGACGAGCCGCCAGGTGTACTGCTCGGCGATGAACCCGGCGATCGCCGGGCCGACGAGTGACGGCACGATCCAGGCGCTCGAGGTGGCCGCCATCATCGCGGGGCGGAGGCGGTCGTGGTAGGCGAGAGCGATCACGGCGTAGACGGAGGCGAAGAGTCCGCCAGCGCCGAAGCCCTGGAGCGCGCGGCCGGCGAAGAACCAGCCGATCGACGGCGCGGAGCCGGCCAGGA
>DASYWL010000103.1:0-3162 GCA_035936055.1 Thermomicrobiales bacterium | reverse complement strand
GTGATAGCCAGCATTGTGATGCCCGCCCACAGAGGGGCGGGCCGACCGGGCGGCATTGGCGTTTAGAGATCGACCATAGGCGGAATCGACGACGCGCCGGGCACAGGACCCGGCGCTACCTGTCGATAGGCCCACCGACATCGTCACCAAGCATCCCGGCCCTACATCGCGGCGATGACAATCAGAGCGAGCAGGGCCAGCACCGCCAGCACGCCGGCCAGCATCACGATCTCCACCGTCGACACGCCATGAGAGTCCACATCATCTCTTCCGTCCATCACGCCCACTGCCTCCTTCTAGAACACGCCTCCCAGCAGCGGATAGATCAGCGATTCCCACTCCGCGGCGACGACCTCCCGCAACTCTGGTCTGGTCACGATACGGATCAGCCGCCGGTGCTCCTCGTAACGCTTGAAATCGGCGTCGTCGACACCGACGACCTCTTTCCAGTGCATCTGCTTGCGCATGCCGACGGGCGGTCGCTCATAGACGACCCAGACGTCGCTCTTCCACTTCTCGGGTTTCGGGATGTCGATCAGGATTGCCGCCTCGCTGACCTCCCGCTCCAACCGCTCGGAAAGCGATGCCGCCAGCTGGCACTCGACCTCACGCCGCGCCCCCGGGTCGAACCACAGGTTGCCGAGGCGGCCGTAGAGCTCGATCGCCCGGTTGCTCACCTCCAGCGCCCGCTTGTGGAAGTCCCGGGTCGCGAGCGCAGTCGCCAGCTGGCGGGTGGTGTTCGGCATCTCGGGCGCCTGCAGGCGGTTGAGCAGCGAGGCATCGTCGAGTCGCCAGAGCTCCTCCGGGGCGATGCGCTCGTGACCGAGTGCGTCCTGTACAGCCCGCAGGAGCATGACCATGCAGGTGCGATTGGTGTGGTGCCAGTAGACGTTGTCGAACATCTCCTGGCGAGCGTTGATCAGCGAGTGCAGCGCGCTGATCCCTTTCGGCGTCACCACCACTCGCGCATCTTCCCCCTCCTGATCGACCGCCTCGATCATGGCCAAGTCGAGCGCGCCGATCAGTCGATCGGTGTCGACCCCACCGTAGGGCACGTGGCAGGCACGAGCATCACGCGGCAGGTAATCGAGCTTGTCGACATCGAGCGTGCCGGAGAGGATCTGGAAGAGGATGCGATCGCGCGGGGGCAACTGGGAACGCTCGCCATGAATGAGCGACGCCACCCGTGCCGGATCGAGCCTGCAGGCATCGCGCAGCACGTCGGCGAGCTCCCCCTCCTCGATGAGCCGGCGGCCGACCGCCTCATGGGGCAGCACCGGCGAGCCGAGTTCCTCGATCGCATGCGAGAAGGGGTAGTGGCCGATGTCGTGCAGCAGCGCCGCGGCGGCGACGGTTCGGATGTCGTCGAGTCTGACCCAGCCACCGTTCGCCCGCTGCGAGAGGCGCACCGCCGATCGACGGGCGAGGTGCATCACCCCCAGCGAGTGCTCGAAGCGGGTGTGCTTGGCTCCTGGCCAGATGTGCGAGACGAAGCCGAGCTGCTGGACGCGGTCGAGTCGCTGGAATGCCGTCGTGTCGATCAGCGCGAGGTCGTCGCGCGTGAGCGGAACAAGATCGTAGAGCGCGTCCCGAATCTCGCCATCGGGCTGCGTGCCGAGGCGCATCCACCAGGCGGTGACCGCCCGCGTCTGCTCATCGGTTCGGATGTGCGGCCATGCGGCCATGGGCTTTTCCTGCATGAAAGGACGGGTTGGAGGCCGGAAGGCGCCGTGCTAGAACAGCATCAGCATCCGTTCCGCTAGTGTGCCATGCACGCCGAACGACTGCAGAACGCCATGCGTGACACCGACCTCTGGAGCGAGGCGATCACGGTCCTCGACAGGAACCGTCTCGCCGGGTGGACCAAGGCTGCACCGAGACTCTACCCTCACCAGTGGAGCTGGGACAGCGCCTTCATCGCGATCGGTCTCGCCCGGTTCGATCCAAGCCGGGCGCTGGAGGAGATGCGCTCGCTGATACGTGGCCAATGGCGCAACGGCATGATCCCACACATCGTCTTCAATCCGGATGTCGCTCCGGGAGAGTACTTCCCTGGCCCCAAGCGCTGGGCCTGTGCCGATTTCGCGCCGGATGCCCCGGAAGGAGTGGACACGAGCGGACTGGTGCAGCCGCCCGTGCACGCCATCGGCATCCTGCGGGCCGTCGATGCGCTGCTGCAGGAGCAGCGGGCAGTCAGAGCGCGGGAATTCTTCGGCCCACTCTTCGACTGGCACCGCTACCTGCTCTCGGCGCGCGATTCGGAGAGTAGCGGGCTCGTTACCATCGTTCATCCGTGGGAAAGCGGGATGGACAACTCGCCCCGCTGGACCGCTGCGATGGAGGCGATCACCGTCGACCCGGAGCGCCTCGTTCGATACGAGCGGGCCGACCTCAAGCATGTCGAGGATCCCTCCCAGCGTCCAAGCAAGGCTGACTACGACCGCTACCTCTGGATCGTCGATCGGCTGGTCGAGGCCGAGTACCGGGTCGACGCCGCCTACCAGACGCTTCCGTTCCGTATGAAGGACGTCTTCATGAGCGCGATCCTGGTGGCCGCCAACGAGGCGCTGCTGCGGCTGGCGAGCATCGCCGACGCGAGCCTCGAGCAGGTGGAGATCATCGAGAGCTGGATCGAGCGGGGTCGGCTCGGCCTCGCAGAGCAATGGAACGACGATCGAGTGATGTGCTGCGACCGCGACCTCGTCGCCGGGCGGGATGTCACGGTGCGCACGCTGGCGAGCTTCGCGCCCGTGATTGCCGGTGGCCTCACGTCAGAGCGGCGTGATGCGCTGCTGGAGGTGTGGCGCTCGGAGGCGATGGTCGGACATCCAAACCTTCGATGGCCACTCCCACCGAGCACCAGTCCACTGGAGCCGGAGTTTTCGCCGCGCACCTACTGGCGAGGGCCGGTCTGGCCAGTGATGAACTGGCTCTTCGCCTGGTCGCTACGCCGGTCTGGCGCGCCGAACGATGCCGACCAGCTTGCCCGTGCCGGGTTGGCGCAGGTGCGCGCAATCGACTTCGCGGAGTATGCCGAGCCGTTCACCAGGGAGCCGCTCGGCTCGCTGGACCAGTCGTGGACGGCGGCTGTCGCGCTCGACTGGCTCGCTCACGGCATCGATGCCTGATCGGCTGCGTCGATGCGGGCGTGCGATCGGCATC
>DASYWL010000102.1:0-19968 GCA_035936055.1 Thermomicrobiales bacterium | reverse complement strand
TGCTTTGAGTTGTCTTCTGAGCTCAGATCAGCATCTTCGTCTTTCTCGTGGAGTAGAGACGGACGGAGACAGACCGGGCTCGCTGGTATTGAGGACTATGCAGCTGAGAGTGATTCTGGGCCCTTTGGCGCGAGCCATTGTGCGGGTCCTCTGCATGATTGCCCCAAGCCAACCGACAAAGAATCTCGGATCATGAACAACGTGCACGAGATCCGGCGAGAACTCTCACGATGCTAGGCTAGTCCTTGCTCAGGATGACGGAGCGGATCGTCTCGTGGCTTACACCATATTGCGCAGCCAACAAGCGCAAACTACTGGAAGCGGACAGAATTCGGATCGCTTCCATCTCCGCCGTCGTCAGCTTGCGAGGGCGATGCCGGTATCGGGGTGAACCCGATGCGCCTTCTGATGCCCTTTGGATGCTCGATCCCGTGTGACGCATTGGAATGCGGGCAGATTGCCCGAGATGGTATTGAAGGTGCTGATCCAACCCCCGTCGCTTCCGCGATCTCAACTCTGACAATTCAACAACCACGGAAGCCGTGTGCCAGCCAGGTTGCCGGCCGGAGATCATACAGCTACACTTTCGCAGTCCTTGAGAGCGTCGAACAGAGCACGAACCTCTTGTGGTGGAGCGACACAAAGTGTTCGAAACTCGTCTAGGAAGGGGTACCAGGCAGAGGCGGCGATCCATCCGGGTCGCCGCCTCTTTACATTGCTTAGGCTGCGCTTGCGATTTGTGAAGGCGATTGTATGGCAGGCGAGGCGACACGCCTGGGAGCCGAGGAGGTAATCCGGCAGCTCCAGCTCGCGCCGCTGGAGGGCGAGGGCGGCTTTTTCCACCAGACATGGGTATCGCTGGCCAGAAGCGGCTGTCCGCATCCGAGGGGCACGGTCGTCCTCTACCTGATCACACCTGAGAAGTGGTCGGCGCTGCACCGGTTGCGGTTCGATGAAGACTTCCACTTTTACCTCGGTGATTCCTGTGAGATGGTGGTGGCTCGGGAGGGTGAGGGGCTGAGACGGGTGCGGCTCGGCCCTGACCTGCGGGCCGCAGAGCCGGTCCAACACGTCGTCCCCGCCGGGTGGTGGCAGGGAACACAACTTGCGCCGGGCGGGGAGTGGGCGTTGCTGGGCATCACCATGGCGCCCAGGTTCCGTCCGGAGGCTTTCGTGCTTGCCACCCCCAGCGTGCTGGAGGAGTTCAGTGCCGGGGACCGAGAGCGGCTGCTGCCCTATCTCCCGTAGGAGATTTGGGGACATTGTGCTATTCGCGTACCTGTGAAAGGATCTTTCTGCCGTGGATGTCATTCTGCCTGTCGCCGGACTCGGGACGCGTCTTCGCCCGCATACTTGGAGCAAGCCCAAGCCGCTCGTGCCCGTGGCCGGGAAGCCGATGCTGGAGCACGTGCTCGACCGCGTGGTGGTCGAGAACCCCGAGAAGCTGGTCTTTATCACCGGCTACCGCGGCGACCAGATCGAGGAGTGGGCCCGCGCGACGTACGACATCTCCCTCGAGTTCGTTGAGCAGCCGGAGATGCTCGGACAGACGGACGCGATCGTGCGCACTCGTGACGCCGTCAAAGACGACGCGCTCATCCTCTTCCCGGACATGCTCTTCGAGGCCGACTTCTCGGGCCTGCCCGATCTCGGCGTCGACGGCGTGGCCTACACCAAGGAGATCGATGATCCCAGCGCGTACGGTGTCGCAGTGTTGAACGACAAGGGAAACATCAGCCGGCTGGTGGAGAAGCCATCCGAGCCGGTCTCGAACCTTGCGGTAATCGGCATCTACTACATCCGGCACATGGCCGACCTGTACGACGCCATCGACCGGCAGATCGAGCAGCAGCTCATGACGAAGGGCGAGTACTTCCTCGCCGACGCGTTGCAGATCATGATCGACGACGGCAAGTCGTTCGTGACTCGCAATGTTCCGGTCTGGGAGGACTGCGGCAACAGCGAGGCGCTGCTCCAGACGAACCGCTATCTGCTCGACAACGGCAGCGCCGCCGAGCGTGACTTGGCTGGTGGGGTCGTCATCCAGCCATCGGTCGTGCACGCCGCCGCTGACATCCGTGGGTCGATCGTGGGACCGTACGCGAGCATCCACGCCGGTGCGACGATCCGCAACAGCGTGATCACTGATGCGATCGTGCAGGAGAACGCCATTATCGAGAACGCGGTGGTCGATCACTCGATGATAGGCGAGAAGGCAGAGATCCATGGCACCACGAACCGGCTCGATATCGGCGACAACGCGAAGGTGACTCTGTGAGCGGAGACAGCGAGTCCGTCAACGCGGCATCGAGTCAGCCGGAGCGCACGTGGTACGAACTGAGCATTGACGTCCACGCCGAGGCGGTCGAGCCGGTCTCCGAATTGCTTGCCCGATACGGCTTCAACGAGGGCGTCGCCATCGACGAGCCGTACAGGCAGGACGACGACGGCGAAAATCTGGAGATCGATGTCGAGAAGCCGTTCACCGTTCGGACGTGGGTGGCCGACAGCGACTACGATCCCTCGCTCACCGAGGACATTCGCAGCGCGCTGTGGCACCTCGGCATGATGCGTCCCGTCTCCGAGCTGCGGGTGTCGACGCTTGCCGAGGAAGACTGGGCCAACGCCTGGAAGGAGCACTTCAAGGTTCACCGCATTGGCGAACGCGTCGTGATCCGACCGCCGTGGCTCGAGTACGAGCCACAGGGTGATGAGGTGGTGGTCGAGCTCGACCCCGGCATGGCCTTCGGTACGGGACTGCACCCATCGACGCGCCTCTCGATGCTGGGCGTCGAAGAGATGATCGAGCAGGGTGACCGCGTACTCGATGTCGGCACCGGGTCCGGGATCCTGGCCATTGCCGCCTTGAAGCTAGGCGCGGCGCATGCCGATGCCGTGGACGTCGAGACGGTCGCTGTCCGCGCCACCGAGGAGAACGCCCGGCGCAACGGAGTCGCCGATCGGGTCGACGTCCGGCTCGGCAGTGTAGGGCTGGGGGAGCCGTTCCAGGGCGTCTACGATGTCGTGCTGGCCAACATCATCGCGCGCGTCCTGATCGAGCTTGCCGATGGGATCGTTGCCGCCACGAAGCCGGGCGGCGCGATGGTGCTCGCCGGGATCATTGAGGAGCGCGAGGCAGAGCTCGTCGCCGCGTTCGAGGGGCAGGGTGCGACGCTAGTCAACCGTCGACAGCACGAGGACTGGGTATCGCTCGTCTTCCGTCGGTTCGTATAGTGGCCCCACCAAACCTGTCATTTTGTGCGGAGCGGCGAAGCCGTGGAGTCGAGAAATCTCTTAATGCGGGGAGGCCGATTCCTGACCGGCAAGGGATTCCTCACTCCGCGCCCTGCAGGCGCTTCGGTCCAAACCATACGGTAATCCTCGGGCGTGTTGTGCTGTTCACTCCACACTACACCAATACTTCATTTGTGGTAGCGTTATGTGTTGTCCGACAGCCTCGAGGCTGCCGGTATGCTTCAACCATTCCTCCAATTTTCTGCGATTCAGCAGTCTGCCCGAACCGCAAGGATTCTTGATGCCAGTTGTCAGTGAGCTTTCCCATCGACGTGTCGATTTGGTTCCGACCGCTCCCGGAACGGTGGAAGCGGTGGCGCCAGTCTCTCTCGCCATGGAACTTGGGATTGAGGAGGGCGACCGGATCGTCGGGGTAAACGGCTTGCCGCTGGTTGACGCGCTCGACTTCCAGTACCAGGCACAGTCAACTGAGGTGGTCCTCGATGTCGACCGCAATGGCTCGCTCCTGCGGTACGAGCTCGAGCTCGAGGGCGACGAGTTCTGGGGCATCACGTTCGCCGATCCCACCTTCGACGGGGTGCGCGTCTGCGAGAACGCCTGCCCGTTCTGCTTCATCAAGCAGATTCCCAAGGGGATGCGGCGATCCCTCTATGTCATGGACGACGATTTCCGCTACTCGATGCTCTACGGCTCGTTCGTGACGCTCACCAACCTCTGCGAGGAGGACTGGCAGCGCATCGAGGAGCAGCACATTAGCCCGATGCACGTCTCGGTGCATGCCACCAATCCGGAGCTGCGCGTCGCGCTGGTCGGCAATCCCAAGGCCGGCAAGATCCTCGACGATCTGCAGCGGCTGGAGGATGCCGGCATCGATTTCCACGCCCAGCTGGTGCTCGTTCCCGGCGTCAACGACGGTGAGGAGATGGACCGGAGCCTGCGCGACCTGGCGCGGTTCGAGCGGCTGCGGTCGATCGCCGCGGTGCCAGTCGGGCTGAGCCGCCATGGGCAGGATCGGCAGAGCAAGCAGATCCGGCTGTCACGTACCTGCATGCGTCGGTTGCCTGGCGCCAGTCAAGAGCGCATCCACGTTCGCCGCTACGAGACAGAGGAGGCGCGAGCGGTCATCCGCCAGGCGGAGGTCTGGCAGGAGCGTTTCCGCCAGGAGCGCGGGGAGACCTTCTTCCATCTCGGCGACGAGTTCTACCTGATGGTCGGCGAGGAGGTGCCGGGCAGCGACCACTACGACGGGTTCCCGCAGATCGAGGATGGCATTGGCATCACCCGGTACTTCCTCGAGGGCGTCGATGGCTACCTTCGGCGTGCGCGGCCCGGCGTGCTCCGGCATCAGCAGGGCATCGTCGCATGCGGCACGCTGGTGGGCGACACCATGCATGAAGCAGTGGAGCGCTTCAACGAGGTTACCGGTTCCGAGTTGACCGTGATGCCGGTGGAGAACAGGTTCCTCGGAAGCGAGATCAACGTCTCCGGACTGCTCTCCGGGCAGGATCTGGTCTCAGGACTGGGTGACGTGCCTGGCGACGCGCCAGTCTTCGTCACGCGGAAGATGATTTCCGACCGGAACGGCTTCCTGCTGGACGACCAACGCATCGAGGATGTCGTCAGCCAGCTCGGGCGTCCGGTGGTCCCGGCTGAGACGATGAGCGAGGTCGCGGCTTGGTTGCGCCGCAACCGCTCTGGCGCCGCCGTCCGGGATGTGGCCTGATTCGTCCTCACAGCACGGCTGTAGCTGTAGGAGACGACATTGGCGGCGCCGGCCAAGGTGCGAAGCTATCAACGTTCCGCGCCGCCAATGTCGTCCTACCATTGCAGGCACACGCCGTGCACGATACGGGAGGACATTGGCCGCGTGCGCATCGTCTGCCACGACGGTCGGTGAACGCGGTCAAGTCCTCCCCTACGATCCATTTGGATGACGAAACCCGCCGGGGAGCTCCCCGGCGGGTTTCGTCATATGCGGCGGCGCATTCTGCCGACGATGGTGGCCGCAATCGCCGTCCCGCTGGCGATCAACACGTCGCCGAGCGGATAGTAGGGCCTCGGTTCCTTGGCGTCCTCAGGCGGCTGGTAACGATGCATCCGCAGCCAGAGGCTCATCGTCTCCCGCATCGCATGCAGGATGACTCTGAGGCTGCCTCCCGTCGCCTGGCCAGCCACTCGGGGGTGGTGCGGCACGCCGACCTGCACCAGTGTCGCGCCCTGCCGCCGCAGCTTGGCCTGCATCTCGGCATTGATGAGCGCGCCGGACGTCGTGAGGCGCAGGCTGCGGATCTGCTCACCCCGGAAGATTTTGAATGCGCAATCGAGATCGCGCATGTGGACGCCGAGGAGCACACGGATCGCGATGTTGAAGATCTCGGCGTTGACGCGCCGGTGGATCGGGTCGGAGCGCTCCATTCGGAAACCGGCGACGATGTCGAAGAGGTCGACGAATGGCGCGAGCAGTCGGATATCGTGGATATCGAACTGCCGATCGGCATCCATGAACATCACGAAATCGCCGGTCGAGGCCTCGAAGCCGGATCGGAGCGCGCCGCCGTAGCCCCGGTTCCTGCGGTGATGCAGCGGGACGACCCGCGGGTCTTCGGCGTGCAGCCGGTCGATGATCTTGCCGGTGCGGTCGCGACTGCCGTCGTTGACGACGATGATCTCGATATCGGGCGCGTATTCCGGGAGCTCCTCGAGCGCGTCCCGAACCACGATCTCGATGTTCGGCTCCTCGTTGTGGGCGGGAAGCACGAGGCTTAGCTTACCGGGAATCTGATACGCGGATGCGGACGGCTTCATGAACGCTCCAGGCGATGATCGTATTCGAGAAACTACCCGGTGAAGGTTACCACCACATTGCCGAAGGCGATATCGTCGCCCGGCTCGATCCATGTTTGGCCATGAATACGGCGCCCGTTCACCCACGTGCCGTTGGTGCTGCCCAGGTCGCGAACGAGCCAGCGGTCATCCTCACGGACGATCTCGGCGTGGTTGGAGGATGTGAAGCTATCGTCGATGACAAGCGCGTTGCCAGCTGCGCGACCGATCGTCGTGTAGGTCGAGAGCGGAATGCGCTCGTCCATGCCGAGCGAGCTCTCTGCGGGTTCGATCACCACGAGCGCGGCGGTCATTCGGCGCGCGCCTGATCGCCGCTCCTGCTGTCCGACCGCGTAACCGATCGCAACCATCTCCCGAAGCGCTACGCGGGCGATCTGGTAGAGGAAGACGTAAATCAGCCCGATGAACGCGATGCGCAGCAGCAACATCACCCACTCGAAGGTCAGAAAGGCGCTCTCGAATTCCGGCATTCGACGTTCCTTGGGGGGATTCGCGACCGTGTTAGGACGTCAGGAATCGCAGCGCCTGCGCACCCACGAGGATCTCGTCTCCGTCGCGGAGGGTGGCGCGCTGTACGGGTTCGCCGTTGACGCGGGTGCCGTTGGTACTGTCGAGGTCGGTGATGACCACCTGGTGGCCCTGCCGTTCGACCCGCAGATGGTTGCGGGAGACATCGCTGGCATCGAGCCGGATGTCCGCTTCCGAGGAGCGCCCGAGCCTCGACTGGCCGATCGGTATCGCGAACGTTGCGCCGGCATTCGGGCCGGTCAGCAGCCGGAACGAGCAGGTTGCGCCTGCTGGACTCGCGATGTGGTAGGTCTGGGTCTGCTGGACAGCGGCTGGGCTCGGCCGGTGACGAGCGCCTCCCACGAGGCTCGCGCTGATGTCGGTGATCGTCGCCTCGATTACAGGATGCCGCCGGCGGGCGCGGTCGCTCTCCTCGATCTCGATCTGGATGCGGTCGAGCAGCGTGCCGTCGTTCTGGTCTGCCCGCTCGGTCAACCACGACTCCAGGCGCCGCACGAGCGACGCCCTGTAGGGTTCGATAGTGTCATAGTCTTCAGGGCTGAGCTGTACGACAAAGGCGTTCGGCATGATGTTCGCGCCAGAAGCCCGGCGGCGGTTGTCAAGCATGGCGCGCTCAAGACGGCGCTCGATCTCCGCCGGCTGGATCTCCTGCCGGAAGATAGAGTCCACGGGCCCCTGGATGACGCGTTCGACAGATCGTTCCAGAAAATCGAGCAACTTCACGTGCGGCTCGTTCCCTTCGGTGGGTGGCTTGGGCGGATGCTGCCCCGCGAGCTAGGTGGCTCTCCCTGCCCATACAGATTACCGTATCCGGCCAGGGGACAATGCCGACCGGGCGGCCGTGCCGCCTGCGAACCGGGAAGGATGTTCACGACCATGCGGCAGCCACCAATCATCGGGCCGTCCGTGCTCTCCGCCGATTTTCTGCGCTATGGGAAGGCGCTCGAGGACGCTACAATCGGTGGTGCCGATTACATCCATTTCGACGTGATGGATGGCGCCTTCGTGCCGAACCTCTCAATCGGCTTCCCGATCCTCGACGCCACCTTGCGGGGAGTATCTCTCCCGGTCGACGTGCACCTCATGATCGAAAACCCGGACCGCTGGGCGCCGGAGTTCGCGGCGAGGGGGGTCGACCAAGTCACGTTCCACATCGAGGCGTCCAACCATGCGCATCGGGTGATCACGGCGGTCAATGAGGCGGGGGCGAAGGCGGGCCTGACGCTCAACCCCTCGACGCCGCTGGTGGCGATCGAGGAGATGATCCCGTTCATTTCGAACCTGCTGATCCTGACGATCAATCCCGGGTTTGGTGGCCAGAAGCTGATCCCTGAGATGCGGGACAAGGTTCGGCGGGCGCGAGCCCTGATCGACACAATCAACCCGGCGTGCCGTCTGCAGGTCGATGGCGGTGTTGACGTCGACACGATTCCGGGGCTCTACGCCGCGGGAGCGGACAGCTTCGTGGCTGGCAGCGCGATCTACAACGACAAGGCGAGTGTCGCCGACAACATCGCCGCGCTGCGCGCTCAACTCTCCGAGAGTTGACCCGCGAGGGCTTCATCACCGCCTCGGCTCGAGAGATAGCGTGCGGGGACGAGCGCGATCAGCGTGAGTACAGCCGCCGCCAGAAACGTCTCCTGGACGACCTGCACGCCGAGTGGCAGTCCTTCCTCGATGATGAACTGCTGCTGGCGGACCAGGAACTCGGCGGTGGATTCTCCCTCCGCACGAACAATCGGCTCGAGACGCCCGGTCAGCACCTGGAGACGCTGGACACCGAGCGACGTCAGCAGCGACATCCCGACCGTCATCCCCAGGAGTCTCGCGACAAGCAGCGTTGACGCCGCTGCGCCCCGGTTTCGCTCAGTGGTCGACTCGAGCGCGCTTGTGCTCAGCGGGGTCAGGGCAAGCCCGATACCGGTTCCGGCGATCCCGAGTCCAAGCGCCATCCACTCGTATGGGGCGTACTCCAGCAGCGGATAGATTGTCAGGTTGCCAACAAGCGCGATTGCCAACCCGGTTCGCGTGATCGTGTCAGCATCCCAAGTGGCGAGCAATCTGGCGCTTACCAGCGAGAAGACCGCGATCGTAGCGGTGAAGGGGGCGAGCAGCAGGGCGCTGCGGGTGGCCGTGTCCGCGTTCGTTTCAAGCAGCGCGACGAGGATAGGCACGTTGACCATGCCGGTCATCATGACTGTTCCCAGCAGGAAGTTGGTGCCAATCGATGCGCGGAATGTCTGGAACGTGAAGAGTCGCTTCGGGATGTAGGGGTCCCTGCTGACCCGGTACCAGAAGACGAACAGCACCAGCGTGACGGCGGAGAGGACGAGCAGGTGCGGGATGTACTGCGCCAGTGGATTCGGCGTGCCGCCAAAGGCGCGGAGTCCGCGGCCGGCTGTTGCCCCGATCTCGCCGCCCGAGGCGAGTGCCAGGTTGATCGCCACGAGGAAGGTCGAGATCAGCACGAAGCCGGGCAGGTCAAGCCGCTGCAGGAAGCTGCCTGGGTGGTGGTAGCGTGGCGGCTGGAGCCCACCGAGTTTCCTCCACGCGAGGCCGACGAGTGCCAGGGCGATGGGGATGTTCACCCAGAAGATGAGCCGCCAGGGTTCGTCGATGATCTGGAGTTGGTTGACGACCAGCGCGCCGTAGGCGGGCCCCGAGACCCAGCCGATCTCGTCGCTTGCGCCGATCGCGCCGACCGCATTCGCTCGTTTTGCCCCTGTGAACGACGCTGCTGCGGCTGCCAAAGCCAGCGGGAGCAACGCTCCGGCGCCGAACCCCTGCACGGCGCGGCCGATGACGAGATCCCGCAGCGATTCCGCCTGTGCGCACCACCAGGAACCGACGATGAAGAAGAGACTGGAGCTGACCAGCGCGTTGCGCAGCCCGAGGATGTCCGAGAGACGGCCGAAGAGCGGGATCGAGACGACGTAGCCGATGAGGTAGCTGTTGACCACCCAGATGTATCGGTCGATGTCGGCGGTATTGATACCCAGATCGGTGATCATCCGCGGCAGGATGGTCGCGACGACGGTGAGATCGATTGCGCCCACGAAGACCGCGAAGATCATGATGAGCGAGAGTGGGTCTCGCCAAGGGCTCGCCTGTGCAGAGCGTTGCGTCACTCGTCGATGTCCGGCCGCTGGATGGTCAGGTCACTGTCGTGGCCGGTGAGGCTCAGGACCCATGTCGCCGGATTCTCCTTGGCGATATCCTTCGGTTCCTCAACCCTGATCCGGAGCATGTCGTACGTCTCGGTATCCAGCCACAGGGTGACGGTGATTTCCTCGCCCTCCATGGTGCCGGAGGTGATCGGCTCGATGACCTCCTCGTCGACCGTGCCGACCACCTTCCAGGCCTCGCGGCCGCCGATCTCCACCTTGTCCACGATCTCTGGGTCGACGAGGCGGCCGGCGACCGGCCCGAGTCCCTTCTGGTTGTCGAAGAGGACTGTCGGGTTATAGCCAAACTCCTCGGGAGACGGGGCCCACTCACCTGTGAGGAGGTCAGTCGTCCAGGACTCGTCGCCGATGGAGATCATGCGGATAGACACCGTCTGTGTCCCCAACAGCTCAACTTGAAACTCGACGTCGACTGAGTCCGGGCGAGCGAGGTTGCCGCGCGCGTTGATGAGCCGGATGTCCTGCTCCTCATCGATGTACGTGTCTCCCTCGACCTCGAGGTTGAACCGTACGGTTTCCGTTTCCGCGAGCCGCTCGCTTGCCTTGCGCAGCAGGGCCTGCGCTTCGGACTCGGAGGCGGGGGTGGCGGTACCACCCGGCTGCGCTAGGACGGGAGCCAGCGATGATGTCGCAAGCAAGAGCAAGGTGATGGTCAGAATGCCGAGAAGTCGCATGATTCTCCACCAGTGTGCGGGAAAGGGGACGAGGATCCGGTCTGGCTGGTAGTCTAGCACTGGCAAGTGATGTGTCCTGGAGCTTCGGAGGACCAGTGACGACGCGCCGCATGACAAGGGAGTGATGGATCAGATGGTATTGACCGAACAGCGCGCGGTCGAGGTCGAGGTCGGCAGCGCGAGCCGCGCCGGAGGCCGCGACCACAACGAGGATGCCGTGCTGGCGGTGCAGATCGGTGACGGTGGCAACGCATGGCTGCTCGCCGTAGCTGATGGTATGGGTGGGCACGAGGGCGGTGAGGTCGCCAGTAGGCTCGGGATTGAGACGCTGCAGCAGCAATTCGCTGGCCCCCTCCCAGACGATGTTGCATTGGAGCTGAAGCGCGCCTACCGTCAGGCCAACGACCGCATCTGGGCCGAGGGCGGCCAGCAGAGCGCGACGCACATGGGAACAACGCTCGTCGCAGCGGTCATCAACGGATCTTATCTCACGATCGCCAACGTCGGTGACAGCCGTGCCTATCTCATTCGAGGCAGCCAGGTGCTGCAGGTGACGCAGGACCACTCGCTGGTTGCCGAGCAGGTCGAACGCGGAGAAATCGAGGCTGGCACCGAACGCCAGAGTCCACAGCGGAACGTGCTGACGGCTGCCGTCGGCACCACTGAGCGGCTCGACCGCAAGCTCCCTGCGATTTACGAGCTCTCGCTGATCCCGGAGGATCGGCTGCTGCTGTGTTCGGACGGCTTTCACGACGTCGTGGAGCAGAGGGATTACGCCGCGCAGCTCGCCGGCGGCGACCCTTCGACGCTCGCGATGTCTCTCGCGTCGCTGGCCGAGCAGCGAGGCACGACCGACAATGTCTCGGCCGTCGTGTTGATCGCCAAGCCGTCTCGCGCTACTGAGCAGCGCCAGCAACTGGAGACGACGATTGCCGAGCAGCGGCCGCAGGGCAACGCGATCGTCGTCACGGTGGTGTTGGTGCTTGTGGTGATCGCGATTGCAGCGCTCGCCCTGGTGTTCCTCCTCTAGTACCCGAGCGCTCGATCATGCCCAGTCCCGTCGTCGATGCCCATGTCCACCTGTTCCCGCCGGATGTGATCGCCGGCAAGGACCACTACTGCGAGCGTGATGCGTGGTTCGGCGTCACACACGCTGCCTGGCCGGTGGAGCGCTTCCCCCAAGCCGAGCACCTGCTCGAGAGCATGGACGAGGCGGGTGTCAGCATGGCCGTGATCGCCGCATGGCCTTGGGTCGATCCGGGCCATTGCCGTGCGCACAACGACTGGCTTGCGGAGGTCGCTGCAACGAGCCCGCGGCTGGCATGGCTCGCGATCGTCAGCCCTGCTGATGCCAGCGCTCCCCAGGAATTGGAGCGGGTGCGTGGATTGGGCGCCGTCGGGATCGGCGAGCTCAACGCCGATGCCCAGGGCTTTGCGTGGGAGCGGGAAGGGGACGTGCGCGAGCTGGCAGAGATTGCCACGACCCTTGATTTCCCGATCATGGCACATGTTTCCGAGCCAGTGGGCCACGACTATCCGGGCAAGGGAACGGCTACGCCACCGAAGATCCTGGCCTTCCTCGAGCAGCACCCGGATTTGCGGTTCGTCGCGGCTCACTGGGGCGGCGGGCTGCCGTTCTACGAGTTGATGCCGGAGGTCGGTCTAGCGCTGCGCAACGTCACCTACGACACGGCCGCCTCGACCTACCTCTATCGGCCTGAGGTGTTCGACGTCGTCAATCGCATTGTCGGACCGAGGCGCGTTGTGTGGGGCTCGGACTATCCGGTGTTGGGCCAGCGACGGTTTCTCGCGAAGGCGCGGTCGATACTTGACGATGAGACGGCGGACGCCGTGGTGGGTGCCAACGCTGCGCGGGTCTATGGCCTGCGCGTGCGGGAGGTGGCGACGTGATCGCAGGGCTCAGGGGAACGGTGGCACGGCTGGAGCCGGGAGCGGTCATTCTCGATGTGAACGGAGTGCTCTACCGGGTCCATGTGCCCGCCAGCATGACCCAGGGCGGTGGGTTGGAGACCGGGCAGCGGCTCGACCTGGAGACACACATGGTCGTGCGCGAGGACTCAATGACGCTCTACGGCTTCGAGTCGGTGTCGGATGTGGAGTGGTTTCGGGTGCTGATTGGGCTGAACGGGGTCGGGCCGAAGGTGGCCCTTGCCTTGATGTCGAAGTTCAGCGCCGACGAGATGGCCGGGATTGTCCACCGCGAAGACGTCATGCTCCTGTCCACCGTCCCAGGACTCGGCAAGAAGACGGCGTCGCGTATCCTGCTCGATCTGCGGGGCAAGATCCCGGAGCCGACTGGCACGCCGCTGACGGGGCAGGTCCGGATGCAGGACGACGATCTGATCGAGGCGCTGGAGGGCTTGGGGTATTCGCGTGTCGAAGCGGTTGGCGCTGCGTCGCGGGTGGACCTGTCCCCGGACGCAACGCTGGAGGATCGCCTGCTCAGCGCGCTACGTCAGCTCACGCCGTCAGGATGAGGCGGTTCTTACCATCCTCGACTCACTCGGGTCCTGGACGGTACCTGACCATGAAGACGAGACCCGCCTTGCACGTGGGCGGGGCTACTCGGCTGGCTGTCTCGTGATCGCACGAAGGACTCTACGGCTTCTTGCGCTTTTCTAGGCGGCGGCGGATGGCGGAGGCGTGCCCGGTCAGGCCCTCAGCATTCGCGAGTTCGATCGTGGCCTCACCCAGCTCGTCAACGGCCTGCGGCGAGGCGGCCAGCAGCGAGATCACCTTCTGGAATTCCCCGACGTGGACCGGGGACGAGAACCGGGCGGTGCCACCGGTCGGCATGACGTGGCTCGGGCCGGCGGTGTAGTCGCCGAGCGCCTCCGGGCTGTCCTCGCCGACGAAGATGCCGCCGGCGTTCTCGACGTTCGGCACCAGGTCCCACGGGCGGGCGGTCAGCAGGCAGAGATGCTCCGGCGCGTAGGCGTTCGCGAGCCGGACTGCCTCATCCAGCGTTCCGGTCACGATGATGCGCCCGTTGGTCGACATTGATGCACGGATGATGTAGGCACGCTCGAGCTCGGCAATCTGCCGCTCGATCTCGTTGGGTACGGCATCGGCGAGGCCCACACTCGTTGTGATCAGCAGTGCGCTGGCGATGGTGTCGTGCTCCGACTGGGCAATCAGGTCGGCGGCGACCAGCTCCACATCGGCCGTCTCGTCGGCGATCAGCAGGGTCTCGGTCGGACCGGCGAGCTGGTCGAGGTCGACCACGCCATAGACGCGCTGCTTGGCGAGCGTCACAAAGATGTTGCCTGGTCCGAAGATCTTGTCGACATGCGGCACGGTTTCCGTTCCGAACGCAAGTGCGGCGATCGCCTGAGCGCCGCCCATGGCGAAGACCCGGTCGGCGGCGGCGATGTCCGCTGCGGCCAGGATCGTCGGGGCGATGCGACCGTCACGCGCGGGCGGGGTCGCGATCACCACCTCCTGCACGCCGGCGACCCGCGCGGGAACTGCGGACATGAGTAGCGACGATGGATACGCCGCCGTGCCGCCGGGCGTGTAGAGTCCCACGCGCTCCAGCGGCCGGACGATCTGGCCGAAAGTGCCTTGGGGTGTGGGATGGAGCCACGACCGGCCCGGCTGGCGCTCATGGAAGGCCTGGATTCGGCCAACGGCTGTCTCCATGGCGGCGACGACGTCCGCATCGAGTCTCTCCCGTGCGGACCGCCAATCGTCCTTCGGCACCTCGAACGAATCGCGCGTCTGGCCGTCGAACGCCTCGGTGTAGCGCCGGAGCGCGGCGTCGCCCTGCGATCGCACGTCCGTGACGATGCGCTCGACGACCTCCCGGGCGCTGAGGTCCTCGCCGAAGACCTGCCGGATGCCCTCGCGAATCCGATCGGACAGCTGAGGGTCCAGGAACGATCCTCGGCGGGTGAGCTCCGCCAGCGCCTCATCGAAGTTCTCGATCCGCCGGATCGTAATGGTCGATGTCGCCATGGTCAGCTTTCTACAGCCCGCAGGGTTGCCGCGGTGCCGCGCTGGAGGGTCTTCTCGATCTTCTTCCGCACCTTCTCGAGTTCCTTGTCGGTGAGCGCGCGGTTCGGCGCGGTGAAGGTCACGCGGAACGTGAGGCTCTTCTTGCCCGCTTCGATGTTGTCGCCCTGATAGACGTCGAAGAGCACGAGATCGGTCGCCAGCGGGCCGGCCCCCTGCATGAGCGACGCCTCGACGTCGGCCGCGGCGGTATCGGCGTCGACCACGATGGAGAAGTCCTGCTGCACAGGCAGGTACTGGTCGGTGGTTACCTGGATGCCACGAATGTCGGGCATCGCACCCTGCAGCGCATCGAGGCTCAGCTCGAAGGCGGCAGTGCGCGCCTCCACGCCATATTCGTCGGTGAGGTTCGGGTGGATTTCGCCTACGATGCCTAGGCGCGTGCCCTCGGCCAGCACGGACGCCGTCCGCCCTGGGTGGAAGGCCGGGTGGGTGGTGCGCTCGTACGAGAGCGTCAACCCGAGGCGCGCGCCGAGGGCGTCGACCACTCCCTTGGCGTCCCAGAAATCCATCTCGTCTGAGGCGGGGTTGAAGCGGTCGAGCTCCTCACGCCGCCCGGCGAGCACCCCTGCGACATTAGACGTCTCGTTCGGCAGCTGGCCGGGGCCGTTGGAGGCGTAGACGTGCGCGACCTCGAAGAGGCGCACGCTCTGCTGGTGTTTGAGGTTATCCCCGACGGCAGGCAGCAGGGATGGAAGGAGGCTCGGACGAAGCAGCGGGCGCTCCGTGTTCACCGGGTTGAGCAACTGCACGGCTGCGTCCGTCGGGACCTCCGCCGTCAGAGAGAGAGAGGTCCCGCTCGACCAACGGTCGACCTCCTCTTCCGAGAGCGTGACGTAGGATCGCCCCTCGTACATCCCGCCGCCGGCAAGCATGTTCCGAACCTTGCGCTCGAGAAGGAACATCCCGTCGCGCTCGACCTCGGGCGTGGTGCCGGTCGGGAGCGTCGCGGGGAGCAGGTGATACCCGATCATGCGGGCGGCCTCTTCGACGACGTCCTCGGGGATGGTGATATCGCTGCGCCATGTCGGGACGGTAACGGTGAGCACTCCTGTTGCATCGTCGAGGCGCGGCTGCAGCTCCAGACGCTCGAGTACACCGAGCGCCTGGTCCCGGTCCACCTCGATGCCGAGCACGCGCTCGAAGCGGGAGAAGGGGAGGGCGACCTGTCGCGGCTCGACCGGATTTGGATACGTGTCGTCGTGCTCGACAACCCTCGCGTTCGGACAGAGCTCCAGGATGAGGTGAACGGCGCGCTGTGCCGCCGCAATGGCCAGTTCCGGATCGAGACCGCGCTCGAAGCGCGCAGAGGCGTCGGTGCGGAGCTTCAGGTTTCGCGAGGTGTGCCGGATGTTGACCATGCCGAAGGTCGCGGACTCCAGCACGATCGCAGTGGTGTCGTCGGTGACCTCGGAGTTGACACCTCCCATCACGCCGGCGATGCCGACCGGGCGGTTGCCGTCGGTTATGAGCAGGGTGTCCTCGTCGACCTCGCGGGTGCGGTGGTCGAGGGTTTCGATCGTCTCGTTCGCCTTGCCACGCCGCACGACGATGTGCCCGGTCTCGATGGTCTTGAGATCGAACGCGTGGAGTGGCTGGCCCATCTCGAGCAGCACGTAGTTCGTCACGTCGACGATGTTGTTCACGGGCCGGACGCCGGCGCGATTGAGACGCTGGGCCATCCACGAGGGCGACGGCTCGATCGAGATGCCCTCGATTACCACGCCGACGTAGCGGCTGGCGAGCTCCGGCGCCTCGATTGTGACGAGGTCGTCGCGGGAAGGGGATGTCGAGAGATCCGCCTCCTTCGGTGCCCGGTACGATTTCTCAAGCAGCGCGGCGGCCTCGCGGGCGATGCCGACCATCGAGAACGCGTGCACGAGGTTCGGGGTGATCTCGAACTCGATGATGGCGTCGCCGAGATAGTCGGCGAGTGGCGCGCCGACCGGCGCATCATCGTCGAGGACGAGGATGCCCTCGTGCTCGTCACTGAGGCCGAGTTCCTTTTCGCTGCAGACCATCCCCTCGGAGGTGATGCCGCGAATCTTGCCCGGCTTGAGCGTCTTGTACTTCAGTTCGTCAGCGTAGGCGTCGATCAGGCGGGCACCCGCGAGAGCCAGGACAACCTTCTGGCTCTTCTCGATATTCGGCGCGCCGGTGACGACAGTGAGGCGGTGCTCACCGGCGGCGACGTCGGCCAGCACGAGGCGGTCGGCGTCGGGGTGCGGCGAGAGATTCAACACCTCGGCGACATAGACCTTGTCCCAGCCGTCACCGACATAGTCGATCTGCTCGGCCTCGAGACCGGCCATCGTCATGCGCTGGGCGAACTCCTCGGGGCTGATGTCGATATCGACATATTCCTGCAGCCATCGAAACGGGACTTTCATCGGTGGTGTCTCCGTGGGGGCCGAACTGATGTCGGTCCGCGTAGGGGCGGACCCTGTGTGCGCCCCGCGGTCGCTTCGCGATCGCATCCTCCCGTACGGGCCGGTCGAGTGCCTGCCCGCCTAGAGGCGTCGCAGCAACGACCGCTATACTGCCGCGGCGGCGAACTTCTTCAGGAAGCGCAGGTCGTTGCTGGCGAAGGCACGGATGTCATCGACGCCGTACTTCATCATCACGAGCCGCTCGATACCGAGCCCGAACGCGAAGCCGGTGTACTTCTCCGGGTCGTACCCGACACCGCGGAGAACGTTCGGATGCACCATGCCGGCGCCGCCCATCTCCAGCCAGCCGGTGTGCTTGCAGACCCGGCAACCCTTGCCGTTGCATATCGCGCAGTCGACCGCGAAGTCGACGCCCGGCTCGACGAAGGGGAAGAAGTCACAGCGTAATCGGACCTTGCGCTGCGGCCCGAACAGCTGGCGCGCCATCTCCTGCAGCACCCCCTTCAGGTCAGTCATGGTGATGTGCTCGTCGACTGCCAGGCCCTCCAGCTGGGTGAGCTGCCACTCGTGCGAGGCGTCCTGCGCCTCGTAGCGGTAGGCCGCGCCGGGCACAATCACCCTGACCGGCGGATCGATTCGCTCCATCGTCCTGGCCTGCATCGGCGAGGTGTGGGTGCGCAGCACGATCTCGCCACTTGGGTCGTCGACGATGACCGTGTCCCAAACGTCGCGGGCGGGGTGGTCGGCGGGGATGTTGAGCAGGTCGAAGTTGTAGCGCGTAGTTTCGACCTCCGGACCGAACACCGCCTGGAAGCCCATCTGGGCGAAGATCTCGATCAACTCATCGATCATCGTCGAGATTGGGTGGATCGCGCCGATGCGCGGCTCGATACCGGGGAGGGTGACATCGACGGCCTCGGAGGCGAGCCGTTCCTCCAGCGCCTGCTGCTCCATGCGCTCCTTGACCGGTGCGAACGCCGCTTCCAGCTCCTTTCGGAGCGCCTGCGTCTCGCGGCCGGCGTCCGGACGCTCCTCCTTCGGGAGGGAGCCGAGCGAGCGGAGCAGCGCCGTGATCTCGCCCTTCGGGCCGATCCACGTGCGCTCCCACTCCTGCACGGCCTCCGGCGAGGCTATCTGCTCCAGTTGCTGTGTTGCCTCGGCACGTACCCGGTCGATCTTTTCCGAGAGTCCGTGTGTCGTTGTCGCCATCGTCGTTCCTTGAATCACCACAAGTGTGTCTCGGGCATGCAAAAACCCCCCGGCAGGGACGAGGGGTTGCCACGCGGTACCACCCTGCTTCACCAACTGGTTACCAGCCGGCGCGCTCATGATTCACCTCAGAATCATTCGGTCCTGCTACGGGGGACCAGCCCGGCGTTGCCGCGCGGGTCGCGCGACGCTGCCGACTCGGGAGTGAACGGTCTGACTCGATCGTGACCCGCTTCCAGTCGCCGGCGAGTCTCCCTGGCCGATCGAGGCACCTCAGGCCTCGTTCCGTCACAGTCGTTGCTCTTCAGCTTTCGCCTGCCAGTATACGGCCAGCGCGGCTGATGGTGCGTACGGTTGCCGCCTATACTGACCGCAGAACCGCGCTGGACGATGGCGTTCGGGCAAGACGAGGAGCAGGCGAGACAATGATCGATCGTGTCATCGAAGCCGTGCACGCGCGGGAGATTCTCGACTCACGCGGCAATCCGACTGTCGAAGTCGAGGTTTTTCTTGCCAGCGGCGCGGTGGGCAACGCCGCGGTGCCGTCCGGTGCATCGACTGGTGCCTACGAGGCGGTCGAGCTGCGGGACGGTGACAAGGGCCGCTACGATGGAAAGGGCGTGCTGACTGCCGTCGAGAACGTCAACGAGGAGCTTGCCGAGGTCGTGGTCGGCATGGACCCGCTCGACCAAGTGGGGATCGACCTGCTCATGAAGGAGGTCGATGGCACCTCCAACAAGGGGCGGCTCGGCGCCAACGCGCTGCTGGGTATATCCATGGCGGTCGCACGCGCGGCGGCGGAGGAGCTCGGCCTGCCGCTCTACCGCTATCTTGGCGGCCCGAATGCCCGAACCCTGCCGGTGCCGATGATGAACATCCTCAACGGCGGCAAGCATGCAGAGGGCTCCAGTGTCGATATGCAGGAGTTCATGGTGATGCCGGTCGGCGCCAAGACCTTCTCCGAGGCGCTTCGGATGGGCACCGAGGTGTTCCACACGCTCAAGAAGGTGCTCTCCGAGCGGGACTTGAGCACGCACGTCGGTGACGAGGGGGGCTACGCGCCGAGCCTGGAGTCGAACGAGGCGGCCGTGCAGGTGGTGCTGGAGGCGATCGAGCGTGCCGGCTACACGGCGGGTGAGGATCTGGTGATCGCGCTCGACCCTGCGGCGACCGAGTTCTACGAGGATGGCCAGTACAATCTCGCCGGGGAGGGGCGCACGCTCTCGTCGGACGAAATGGTCGATTTCTGGGCGGAGTGGGTCGACAAGTATCCCATCGTCTCGATCGAAGACGGCCTGGCCGAGGATGACTGGGATGCCTGGGCAAACCTGACGGAGCGCGTGGGCAACTGGTGCCAGCTTGTTGGCGACGATCTCTTTGTGACCAACACCGAGCGCCTCGGCACCGGCATCGAGCGGGGGGCAGGGAACGCGATCTTGGTCAAGCTCAACCAGATTGGCACGCTGACCGAGACGCTGGAGGCGATCGAGATGGCACATCGTGCTGGCTTCCGGGCGGTCATCTCGCATCGCTCCGGCGAGACGGCGGATACTTTTATTGCCGACTTGGCGGTGGCGACCAATGCCGGCGAGATCAAGACCGGCGCGCCGTCGCGAGTCGATCGCGTGGCGAAGTACAACCAGCTGCTGCGCATCGAGGAGGAGCTGGCGGAGACGGCGGCGTATCCGGGACGATCGATCCTGCCGTAGTCCTGGTCGAGCGGTGATGCGCTGGGCATGGGACCGCCTCATCGTGGGTGGATTTCGTCGTTGATGTCAATGCCCTGACCCGACGGCTTCGATAGACCGGCCGACACAAGATCGGCCCCTACGCGATGTTGTCTGGCTA
>DASYWL010000101.1:0-1736 GCA_035936055.1 Thermomicrobiales bacterium | reverse complement strand
CTACTTTCTCGTCCGCGGCCGGGCCGAGGCCAATGAATTGCAAGAGGCGGCGCAGCAGCGCCGCCTGCTCGACATCATCAAGACCCGCGGCACCGTGTCGATCTCCGACCTCGCCCTGGACTTGCGTACGACGGGTGACGGCGTGCAGTCCGATCTCTATGAGTTGGTGGGCCGCGGCCTCTTCACCGGTTATGTCGATTGGTCGAAGGGGGTCCTGTACTCTGTCGAAGCGAAGCAACTCCAAGGCCGGGATTCGTGTCCAAATTGTGGGGGCCAACTGGAGCTCGCTGGGCACGGCCTGATCAAATGCCCGTACTGCGGCGCTGAGATCTTTCTCTGAGCCAGCAGATGCACATGAGCTGGGAAACCATTCGGTCCGAGGAGAGTGACGATGCGGAATAGCTTCGATGAACGATCGGCGACGGCCGGAGGCACCGATCGTACCGCGGACACGGTCCATCATCATCTCGATCACGTGCTCGGGCGCATACCGGGATACAGGGGATATCGCGACAAAGAAGACCGTCGCGGTGCCGATCGCGCCATTCGCGATCAGCTGGCGGGTGGCCTCGACGAAGCCGCCGCGCGGGTCGAGCGAGTTGCCCGGGACCTGGCAGACCGGCGCCGATTGCGCGATGTGAGTACGGTCGACGCGTGGGTGCAAGCGCTGCGCCACCTGGCCAACCGCATCCGCAACGCTTCCTACGGATATGGCGGCCTGTTCGGCGACCGCACGGTGGATGCACAGGCCCTTGACCAGTTGCGTCAGTTTGACGAGGCCATGCTCGCTGACCTCCAGCGGCTGGAGGATCCGATCGGGGGCCTTGAAGCGGCGGTGGTCGCAAACGGAGATCTCTCCGCTGCCGTACAGCGGGGGAGAGAGGTGACGGGTCGCCTCGCAACTCAGTTTGACTCCCGAGAGTCGGTTATCTCGTCAGGCGTTGCAGAACCCCAGAGGCGCATGCAGGACCTGCTCTCGCCTGCGGCGCAAGACGCCCCAGCGGCTGCATGGCACCTCGACGCTGGCGACGCTCTTGCCATCTACGGCAGCGATTTCCTGGTCGACGCCCGTCTGCACGTCGATGCCGGTAACCTCACCTTCCGCCTCTTTCGACTTGGCGAGCGCGGCGACAAGCGCTGGCTGTTCGTGCCGAAGGATCGCGACCGCGCACCCGCTTTGCTGACTGAAACGGAAGCCGTGTCGACGGAAGGACTCGCGACAGATTTCCAAGGCAGCGGACAAAGTGAACTCGTCGGACCCGGCGGCGCCAGTGAACCGAGGGTCGTCAACGTCACGCTCTTATCGTCTCCGTCCCCTCAGGAGGCGTCCCGGTCCGTCATCCTCGCATGGCCGGACGAGCAGATCACGTGGCAAGGGGAAGGTTTGAGCCATGACGAGATCTCGATATTCGGCGCACCGACCCCTCAGAGCTGACATACTTCTCCTGCTGGAGCAGGGGAGTCGTGGTACAACAGACACCGACGTGAGGGTGGCCGCCATCGGAGGTGGCCGGCTCGTCTGGTAGGCATAGGGAGGTTGAACGATGGGCATCATGGACCGCATCTCACGGCTCGTCCGCGCGAACGTGAACGACCTGATCGACTCGGCGGAAGACCCAGAGCAGATGATCGACCAAATTCTCCGGGACATGCAGAGCAACATCACCACCGCTCGGGCCCAAGTGGCGGCGATGATCGCCCAAGAGAAGGAGCTGGAAGCCGAGGAAGAAGAGACG